>VBKJ01000150.1 GCA_005879795.1 Deltaproteobacteria bacterium | reverse complement strand
AGCGAGCCAACAGCCTCGGAGCAGTCGCGTAATGAAAGTTCAGCAACAGATCGGCCCGATCAAAAATCGCCTCGGCCTCGTCCGCGCTCATGCCGACATACTGCCGCGGCAAGCCAGCCTCGCCACCCGAGCCGTCGTCTGGGTAGAGAATGACTTTGCCACCCAATCCAAACCGCTCCATTCGCGCCAGGAACGGAGAGAGCAAGCCGGCATCCGACTCTCCATTGCCCCGGCTGCGGAAGCTCTCCAGCCAGTACACGTCGCAGCCCGACTGACGGAGGCCCTGCGCGTATTGCATATAGACCCAGAAGTGGCCGCCGCCTTCGACGAAATTCAAAACGTTGAACGCTGACATCACGACTGTTGGCATGATGTCTCCTCACGTCGCCGCGCTCGCCAGGAGTTTGCCGACGTCATGATAGCTGATGAGTCGAATGGTGTACTCTGCGAGCGTCTGGCGGGTTCGCGGATCGCACAGGGTGTGCAATTCGGCCTCGCGCTCGGCGTTATAGGCCGTGGAGAAGTCGGGGTCGACGTATCCAGGGTGACAGCTCAGTTCCGTGAGGCCGTCGGCGATTGTCATCTTCAACATGCGAGCCAAACTCTCCACGCTGATCTGCTCCAAGCGCCTTTCGCCGCCCCGCTGCCCGTAGAATTTCGAGAAGTAGCCGACAGGCGAGTGTTCGCGCAGAGGCAAACCGTGCTGCCGCGCCAGGTCGAGGAAATACGGCAGCGCCTGTGGATCGCGATGCACATTGTGGTGCGAGTCGAGGTGCGTCGGCGCGCGCCCCATCAACTCCGCGAACCGGGCCAACTGGCGCGACAGCTCGGCGCGACAATCCCCGCGTTTGTTGGGCAGATCGACGTGCAGGCCCACGCTCAGCTCCCGCGCCGCCCGCCCGAGGCGCGCTGCCTCCTCGCTCCCCGGCGCGTCCACCAGTAAGCTCGTGCTGGTCAGGATGCCGCGCTGGTGCGCTTCGAGAATGCCGCGGTTGATCCCGCGACTGGCGCCGAAGTCGTCGCCGTTGACGATTAGATATCTCATGGCCTCACCTCGCTGGCGACGCCCCGGCCTTCACAACATAACACGGCGTCCAGAGCCCCGAGCAACTGCCGGGCACCCACTCCGGCGCGGCACCCCGCGTCCCGGAGGCGCTCGGCGAGGACTAGGGCGCTATAGAATCGAAGATCGTCTTCACTGATTGGGTGTTCGGCCCTCGAATTGTAGGAACGCAGAAAGATGTCGCAGCACTGAGGACCTGCGGCCTCATCGTGGTTGGCGAGCGCGAAGCAAAGCACGTCCGCCGCGAATCCTCCGAGATCGAGCCCCGTATCGGATCGCCGGCACCGCTCGAACCGATACAGATAGAGACGATCGTCGGAGCCATATTGGATGCAGTCCCAACCAAAGGCACCGTGGATCGGGGTGAGGGTTCGCTGCCTCTCTAACTCCCGCCGCCGGACCTGCTGGGCGGAGAAACGGAAGTGATTCAAAAGTGTCGGTTCACACGGCAGGCTCTGCAGGTTTCTCTCCGCCCGCAGGGTCATCTCCCCAAGGCGCGGTTCAACGAGCTCAGGCTCCGCGGGGCGCGGGACGAACTCGCTTCGGTGCAAACCCGCCAACGCCCGGCCAATGCTTTTCGCGGAATGCCGGAGGCCCCTGAAGCTGCCGCCATAGCTGTGGCGATAGCTCTGATACTCCCAGAAGTTCATCCACGGGTCGAAGTCGTAGAGGACGAGCTGCGGTTCTCTGGCAAGCCTCGCCACCGCTCGGGGGATCAGAACGTCTTTCGCCATCCTCGCGTCATACAGCCTCGTTGCGGCCTCGAAGTCCGCCTTCGCCGCGGCAACAGTCGAGTGAAGCCTCCCCGTGAGGATCCGTGTCTCGGCCGGTTGCCCGTCGTGGCGGGAGACCCGGACCACGTAGCGGATCCCGCAATCGTCGCTCGCATACGCCCGGCAGGACTCGATCTCCGGCAACTCGAGGGCCGGGCTTCCCCCGTGAAAGTTGCGGAATCCAGTCCCGCGATTCTCGAAATAGCTCTCTTGCTCCAGGAAGCGCCGCAACGTACGTGCAACGTCGAAGCCTGCACCTTCGTCGGCGACTGCGATGAACACGCCCTTGCCGGTCACGACCAGCTCCACGGAAACCTGCTTGGCGGGCTCGCCGCGGTTGCCGTGCTTCGAGGCGTTGCCGAGGGCGTTCCTCAACGGCATCAGCAGGTCTCTGGCCAGCTGTGCCCGCGGTACCGCCGCCAACCGTTCCGAGAGCGCGAGCTTGAGGGCCGGGAAAAGACCTTCTCGCCCGTGTCCACAGATGCTCACGTGCGCATCCGTGGTCGCAATGCGCGTGTCGGTGACATCCCTCAGAGGATCGCCAGCCAGGTCCGGCGCCTCGATTTCCCTGAGAAGCCCTCTTCGAGTGCGGCTCAGGTCGATCACTGCCTCCTCCGCAGGACGGATGCTGGACTCGGCGGGGCGTGCGTCTCGTTTTCTCGGGCAAGCACCGGCCGCAACATCTCAAACCAGTGCTCGATCTCGGCCAGCTCCTCAACACCCCACTCGGCGCCGTCCTTCACCAGCGCAATCGCGGGCCAGATGATCCGATTGGCAAAGCGCGCGTACTCGTGCGTCTCGAACAGCAGGTTCAAGGCTTGCGTTCCCGGCAGCCGCCAGCCGGCCCGCGCCACAGCCCCACGATAACGCTCGAGCACCCCCGGCCGGTGCTGCGCGGAGAAACGCAACAGAAACGTCGAGAGATCGTAGGTGGCCGGGCCGACCGCCGCGTGGTCCCAGTCGATGAGCCGCGCGCACGGGCCCTTGGCGCTGGGAATGACGAAGACGTTGATGGCCCACAGGTCGCCGTGCAGCAGAGTCTCTGGTCCGCCCAATTCGGCCAGCGCCTGCGCCCGTTGCGGCAACTCGTCGAGTAGTCTGTCCAGCCGCACCAGCAGGCGGTCGCGCAAGTCGCGCTGGTCGGCCGGCGGTTGCCAGCCTAGCAGCGCGCTGATCGCGTCGCGCACATTCGCTTCGTAGAAATGAATTCCAAGGTCTCCGCCGTGCAGCCGCACCTCTCCAAGCAAGGCATGTCCCGCAAAGCCCGTGTGTATCTGCGCAATCAACTCGACGGCAGCCTTCAATCGCTCGCCGTCGGGTTCGCGGTCGATTTCGCGGGGACCGAGCTCGCAACAACCGAGGTCGTCGTACACATGCCACACGCAAACTCCGCTGCGCGCGGCGACGCTGCCCAGCAAGGGCGGACCGCTGCCGTCCAAACCGACCGCCGGCAGCCAGCGTCTCGCCACCAGTTCATTCCGTCGGGCGATCTCCGGCTCCAAGCGTTTGATGACAACCGAGCGGGTCTGGCCATCGATGGCAAAGCGCAGGCGGTACACGCCTTGCGTCCGCCGCTTCAGCGATTGCTGGTCAAGCAAACGACCCGTTCCGTCCTGCCCCGCCAGCAACTCCTGGAGCAATTCGCGCACCTCGGTCAGGCCCGGCTGGTCTTTGCCTTCCAGCAGTGTCTCCAAGCCTTCAATCATGTTCGCTTCCCGCAATGGCTTGCAGCCCCGCGACCAGCCCCGGTTCATAGAGCCTCAGTGTCAAGATCGGCTTCAGCACCAATTCGTACCGGCCGAATTGCATCAGCAGGGTCGCCCAGTACATCTCGTCCACCAACCGCAAGAGGTTGCCCCACTCCGCGGCGCGTTGAATGTCCGGGACATCCAGGTGCGGATAGACCCGTTTCAGGACCGAGCCATGCACAGCGAGGTCCGGGCTGACCGTGAGCCCAACGAACTGCGCGAGGTCGACGGCCGGCGCGCCCCGGCCGCCAAGTTCCCAATCGAACACCAGCAGCGCGGGGCCCGCCGGGGCGTCTTTGATGCGCACGTTCTTGATGACGAAATCGCCATGGACCACCGTGTGCGGCAGCACTTCACAGATCGTCTGCAACTCGGCCCAGCGCGATTCCATCACGTCGCAGCACTCCACAATTCTCCGCAACAAGGCGTCATCCTCGCCCGGCAAGCTTGAGTTGTCCGCCAGGTGCTCCCGTAGCGTGGTCCGGGAGGAGCGCAGCAATCCCAGATGGTGGGCCGGTCCGCGGTCCGGTAGCAAGGCCTTCAATTCGGCGGAGAGTGACGCGCAGTGAACCGTTCCCAGCCAACGGGCGGCCAACGCCCGATGATCGCCGCGCTGCGGCGAATACATCACCCCGCGGGCCTCTTCGAGGAACAGCCAGCAGAGTTCGCTGTCGGGCTCTTCCAGAAACCCGTGGCAATGCAGCGACGGCACCGGCACGCGTGCAAGGATTTCGTCGTAAATCACCCGTTCGACCCTCGCCGTAGTAGCAGGACACCGTTTGGCGATGATCACCGTGCCTCCCGGTCCAACGCCCTCCAGGCGGAATACCGCAGACTTGCGCTTGAGCCTCAGGATTTCGACGCGCTGCGGCTCGTTCCACGTATGCTGCAGTTGACACCATGCCTTCACCGCCGGGTGTTCAGCCGGCGACCCGGTCACCGTCTCGTTAGTCAGTGGTTTACCCATATTTGGCCCACTTCATGGCGCGAAAGGCCGCGACCAATTCAGGTTCACAAATCCTGAAGTTCGAAAGGGGCCTGACGAAACACTTGTAAGAACTGCCCGCGATGAGCGTCGTCGCCCAATAGAGTTCGTCCACCACCCGCAGGAGCTTACCGCAGTCGGCCAGCCGCTGGATGTCGCGGGCGTCCAGACGTCCAAAATCCCGCTGCACGACCGAGCCATAGACGTTCAGGTCCGGACTCGCGGCGCGCCCCACGATCTGCGCCAAGTCGGTGGCCGGCACGCCCCAGTGAGCGAATTCCCAATCGAAGGCCAGCAGTTCAGGGCCGCTCACCCCGGCGCGGACGCGCAGGTTCTTGATCACGAAGTCGGCGTGTACCAGCGTGCGCGGCATCGCGGCACAGCATCCCTCCACTTCGTCCCAGTGCGATTCGAGCGTGTCACAATGCGCCGCAACGGTTCGCAGCAGACTCGAGTCGTCTGCGGGCAGGGCGGGATTGTCGAGGTGCTCGCCCAGCGTGGCTCGGACGTCTCGCAGGCGTCGCAGGTAGTGGCTCGGTCCCCGGTCCGGCAGGCGGGCCTTCATGTCGGCGGAAAGCGAAGCGACATGAAGTGTCCCCAACCAACGCCCGGCCAGCGCCCGATGATCGGCGCGCTGCGGCGAATAGGGCTCCCGGCTCGCCTCCTCGAGGAACAGCCAACAGAACTCATCGTCGGGCGCTTCCACGAACCCGTAGTAACGCAAGGCGGACACCGGCAGGCGGGGAAGGATTTCCGCGTAGATCATCCGCTCCACCTTGGCCGTCGCGGCCCGGCAGCGCTTGGCGATCACCGCCGCGCCACCCGGTCCAATGCCGTCCAGCCGGTAGGTGGCCACTTTACGTTTGGATTTCAGAACTTCGATGCGCTGCGGTGCGATCCCGGCGTGTTGCGATTCACACCACGCCTTGACCGCCGGGTGCTCGGCCAGCGATCCGGTCACGACTTCGTTACTCATCATCTTTGCCGACGTAGCAGCGCCGGCGTCGCCTCCACGAGACGGCCCCGCTCCAGTTGCAGCCGCATGTCGCAGGTCGTGAGCGCGCTCGCGCGGTGAGTGATCACGAAGGCTGTACGGCCGCGCATCAGCCCCTCCAGTGCTTCCAGGATCGCGGCCTCGGTGCGCAGATCGACCGAGCTCGTGGGCTCGTCGAGAATGAGGATCGGAGCATTCTTCAGGTAGGCGCGCGCGAGCGCGATGCGCTGGCGCTCTCCGCCCGAGAGCTGCATTCCACGCTCCCCGACCCGGCTCTCGTAGCCCTGCCGTGAGCGCACGATGAAGTCGTGGGCGCCGGCGGCCTTTGCGGCCGCGACGATTTCCTCGTCGCTGGCGCCGGGCCGCCCGTAGGCGATGTTCTCGCCCATGCTCGTCGAGAACAGCACCGAGTCCTGCAGGACGATCGCGAACTGGTCGCGCAGGTCGGCCAGCCTGTACTCTCGCAGATCCACGCCATCAAGCAGGATCTGGCCCTCGGTCGGGTCGTAGAAGCGGGTGAGCAGGCTCAAGAGCGTGGTCTTGCCCGCACCCGTCGCGCCGGTGATGCCCACGCGAGCCCCGGGCTCGAGGTCGAACGACACGTCGTGCAGAACCCTCGAACTTCCGTCGTAGGCGAAGGAGACGCGCCGGAAGGCCACCCCGCCCGTGGCGCGCACCAGTCGCCGGGCATTCGGCCGCTCGCTGACGTCCGCTGTGTGGTCGAGGAGGGTGAACGCTCGCTCGGCGCTCGCCAGGTGCGACTGCAGGCTCGCCGATTTCTTGCTGATGGTCTTCAACGGCTCGTAGAGCTGGGACAGGTAGGCCATCACCATGAGCAGCTCCCCCAGCGTGAGTCGCCCGGAGAGCACGTGATGCGCGCCGATCGAGACGACAGCCGCCGTCCCTCCGGCGGTGGTGAGGCCAACGAGGAGACCAAAGCCGTTCTCCACGAATGCGAGCCGCAGACGCGCCCGCACACCCGCGCTGGAGTGACGGACGAACCGCTCCTGTTCACGGATCTCCTGGCCAAACGCCTTGACGACGCGTATGCCCGCCAGCACCTCCTGCACCACCGACTGGGCGGAGCTGTCGAGCGCCTTCACCGCGCGGGCCTGACCGCGAAGGCGCCGGCGATAGATCCTCATGAGGAGGAGGAGGACGGGTGAGACGGCCAGGCCGATCATCGCCAGTTGCGGATCGAGTCGCACGGTGACGTAGAGCATCACCGCGAGGCTGCATCCCGAGGTGATGAAGGGAACGAAGCCGTCGATCATGATGTACTGGATCGACTGAGCATCCCACTGGATCCGGTACGTAGAGTCGGTGCTTCCCTTGGAATCATGATACGAGAGCGAGAGGCGCTGGACGTGGCAGAACAGCCGCGCGCGGAAGCCGAGAACCAGTTTTTCGCCGGTGTACGTGCGCAGCAGCGACACGCCGAGTTCTTTCAGCTGGCTGACGAGGGCGATGGCCACCAGGAAGGCGACCATGAGAGCGAGGAGGGCGTTCCTGGAGTGCAAGGCGGGCGGCAGCAGCACGTCGACGAAGCGAGGGAGCGGGTGGGCGCCGATCACGCTGTCGACGATGATCTTCATCGGGAGCGGCACGAGCAGCGCAACGGGGGTCGAGAGCAGGCTGAGCAGGAACATGCCGGCGATGTGCGGCCAGTAGGGCCGTGCCTCGCGCAGCAGCCGCCGGTAGAGGGCAAGATCGGTATGGGCCATCAGAGGCCTTCGGCGCCTGATGGCCCGAGCGTGCGAAGGATCGCGGCCGTGCTGGCAGCGCACTC
Source organism: Deltaproteobacteria bacterium (assembly GCA_005879795.1). Classification (NCBI taxonomy): domain Bacteria; kingdom Pseudomonadati; phylum Myxococcota; class Myxococcia; species Deltaproteobacteria bacterium. Next base: position 35,696 of record VBKJ01000150.1, on the reverse strand, counting down.
CTGCACGGTGCGCACCGCCGCCAGCAGAGCCGCCACGCCGAGGATGGCGCAGGCTGGCCAGGAGGGGTCGATCGCTGCGGTGGTGGAAAGGGCGGCGAACACGAGGGTCAGCGCGACTCCCATGGGCGAGCACCGCGGCCACGTGCGGAGCCGCAGGAGCTGCCTCCCGTGGCCGTGCTCTTCGACCGCCATGAGCACGCGGGTGGCTCCGAACATCCCACCCCGTATCTCGAGGTCCCAGCGGTCATAGTCGCCCCCGGCCTGAACGATGGCGCGGTTTGCGCACAGGGCCACTTTGAGGGACCGCAGCCGCTCCTCGTGCGCCCGCCACCGTTCGGTCCAGACCCTGAACGTGCGCGGCCGGGGAAACGCGAGCCCAGACATACGGCCCCGCCGCCAGATCGTGAGGCCGCTGGCCAGTCGACCGCGCAGGCGGGCCAAGGGCTGGAGCAGATGGAGGAATGCCGTCAGGCCACGCAGCCTGAACATCCCCAGAGCGCTGGATCGGGGCGCGCCCGCGAACGGAGCCCGGGCCGCGCTCAGGCCGGCCTGGAGGAGAGGAAGGGCGACTGCGCAGGCCGCCACCGGCAAGGCGAATAGCAGGGGCGTCGACAGGGTCCCGAGCGCTGAGATCGCGATGAGGGTGATGATCACCAGGTACCACTCCGGCATCAGGGCCAGCGACAGGAGGCCGCCCGCCGGAGGTTCGCAGAGAGGCTGGAACGGCGCGCTGCCCCACGTGCCGTAATAGATGCGGCTCGGCCGGCCCAGCGCGTGTGCGAGCCCCTTGCCGTAGACCCGGCCGGACCAGCTGATGTGGCCGGCGACGTTGTACTTCTCCGGCCACTTTCTCTCCAGGAGCCCCTCGGACCTGCCGTAGCCCAGCTGCTGTCTCCAGAACGCGCGCACCGAGTTGCGGCGATGGTGCCAGACCATGGCCGCCGGGCTGAACCCCAACGTCTCGCCGCGTTCCCGCAGCCGCCAGCACAGGTCGACATCGTCTCCGGCGACACGGAATTGAGGATCGAAACCGCCCACCGCCTCGAGGCAGGCCTTGCGGACGGCCATGTTGCACCCTGGAATGTGCTCCGCTTCCTGATCGGACACGAGCACGTGAGTGGGGTTGCCCGGCGCATTGGCAACGCTCGCGGCGAACCGCCCGTCGCCGGGGGGTCCGATGTTCGGGCCGCCAACCGCTGCATGCGTCGTGCTGCAGAACGCGGCGGCAAGGTAGGAAAGCCAGTGCGGGTCGGGATAGGCATCGTCGTCGATATAGGCGACGATCTCCCCGGTGGCCGCTTCCATGCCGGTATTCCGGGCGCTGCCCAGGCCGCGATTCTCGGTGGTGATCACCCGGTAATCGTACTCCCTGAGCACCGCCGCCGTGGTGTCGGTCGATCCGTCATTGACCACGATGACTTCGAAGTTCGGGTAGTCCAGTCTCCGGAGGCCTTCGAGGCAGTCGCGGATCACCCTCCCCCCGTTGTAAGTGCAGACCACCACGCTGACGCGGGGGCAGGGCCGGTCCGGCGGGAACGGCGCCTCGGCGAACGCCCCGCAGACGGTGGCCAGGGCCTTCTTGGGCCGCCGGTCGCGGTGTGTCAGACCGAAGGCCCAGTCATCGACGTCCTCGCCCGTCCGGTACCACTCGTCGGTCCAGGCATAGACGAAGGCGCCCGCGCACCCCGACGCGAACGCCGTTCGAGTCTGCCATTCGAGGACCCTCGCTTGCGTGCTCTCGCCGTGCCGTAGGCTGTCGAGCCCGATCTCACTCATGATCAGGGGACGATCGCCCGCGATGTTCTGCAGCCGCGCGAGGTAGGCGGCGAAGCGCTCCTGCGACTCCAGGTACGCATTGAAGCAAACGAGGTCGAGAAAGGGCAGCTGCAGATACTCGCTGGAGGGGTAGTTCACGTAGGTGACGAGCCCGGCGGGATCCTCGGCCTTTGCCGCCCGGTAGAGCCGCTCGATGAGGCCGACCATGCGTCGGCGGCCATGCCAGCGCACGATGGCAGCCGGGATCTCGTTGCCGATCGCGTAGCAGAGGACCGCGGGATGGCCCCGGCAGGCGCGCACCCCGGCGCGCACGACCGCCACCAGCCGATCGAGGCCGTCCTTCTTGTCGGCCAGGAAGCCGACGTATCGTTCCACGGGCAGACCCACCATGACGCGGAGGCCATGCCTCCAGGCACAGTCCAGCAGCCAGGGCGGCGGTACCGTGTAGGTGCGGACCGCGTTCAGGCCGCATGCCGCCATGTGAGCGAAATCTCGCTCGACGACGTCCGCGGCGGGATATTCGTGACCATCCTCGTCGGGCCGGAACGTCCCATAGGTCACGCCGCGGACATATAGCTTGTCATCGCCGACGAAGATGAACTTGCCCCGCGCGGACGGCCGCGCATCTACCGCGAGTGCGGGGAGGGTGCTGGGGCTCAGCGCGGGCATGCGTACCGGACTCACGGCGGTCAGCTATGAGGCAAACGTTCTCGTCAACTGCCAAGCCCGGCGCACGGAGCCGGGCAAAGCACATGATTGTGCAACAACACGCGCGGGTCGCCGCGTCAAGACTAATGTTACGGTAGGGCTTCTGGCCAGCTAGATGCGTTGCGGTCTGCGCTATCATCGCTCCGGATCTGCGACGGGACGCGAGTGTGGGGAACGGGGGGAGATACCTGACCTGACGAAGGGGAGCCAACTGACGCGCCGCGCCGGGTCACGGCGGCGCCGGGCGAGCGCGCAGCTCAGTTCACCACTTGCTTGCGCAGCGCGAAGCGGACCAGCTCGGCCGTCTTGTGGAGGTCGAGCTTCTTCATGATCTGCTTGCGGTGGGTCTCGACCGTGTTCTGGCTGAGCGAGAGGGTGGCGGCGATCTCGGCGTTCGTGCGCCCCTCGGCGATGAGCTGGAGGATCTCGCGCTCCCGCCCCGTGAGACGCGTGAGGTCGTCGTCGTCCCCCGGCGGTCGCTCCCCCAGGTAGTCGCTGAGCAGCATGCGGGAGACCTCGGCGTTGAAGAACGAGCCGCCGCGGCCGATCACCTTGACCGCCTTCACGAGATCGGTGTCCTCGGCGTCCTTCACCAGGTAGCCGCGCGCGCCCGCCTTCAGGCTCTGGCGGACGAACATGCGGTCGGTGTGCATGGTGAGGATGAGCACCTTGGCGTCCTTCTCCTGCTTGTAGATGCGCCGCGTGGCCTCGATCCCGTTCAGCTCGGGGAGCGTCAGGTCCATCACCACCACGTCGGGCCGCAGCCGCTCGGCGAGATCGACCGCGCTGCGCCCGTCACCGGCCTCGCCGACGACCTCGATCTCCTCGTCGGTGGCGAGGATGCAGCGCAGCCCCTGACGGACGATCGTGTGATCGTCGACCAGCAACACTCGGATGCGCTCCATCCCGCGGTGATCGAAGCACGTTTCGCTCGCTTCTTCCTCACCGCGCGGGCGCTTTCGGCGCAGAAAAAAGGGGGAGCCCGCCGAGAAAAACGCGTGAGGGGTCCTTGATCCCCGGGGGACCCTGCCCGCTAGGCCACCTCGGCCCACGCGAGCGCGCGCTCGACCGCCTCGAGGATGGTCTCGGGGTCGCCCGGCTTGGTGATCGCGAAGTCGACCTGGGCGCGCGCGAGCAGTGCGCGGCTCACACCGCTCAGGACCGCGGAGTAGAGGCCCACGCAGAGGGGCCGACCGCGCGTGCCGGCGATGCCGCGCGCCCGCACGACCCGCGTCAGGTCCCAGCCGGTCATCTCGGGCATGTAGAGATCCGTGAGGAGGACGTCCGCGCCCTCCTGCTCGAGCGCGGCGAGGGCGGCCGGCCCGCTCCCGACCAGCACGACGTCGTAACCCGCGCCGCGCAGCACCCCGGCGAGCGGCGAGCGCGCGCTGCCGAGGTGGTCGACCACGAGGACGCGGGCGGTCAGACCCGATGCCTTGCGCAGCGCGGCGCGCGCGGCCGCCGAGCCGCGGAGCGAGCGCTGGTGGCTGCTCAGCCCTCGATCCATCCGTGTCCTCCCACGACCTCCGTCCCCCGCGGCGCGCCGAGAAGGGCCGCGAGCGCGCCCCCCTGCGCCCGCTTGCGCTTCAGCTTCTCGAGGAGCGTGGTCCGGTTCACGCGCAGAAGCCGCGCCGCCTCCTTCTTGTTGCCGCCCGAGAGCCGGAGCGCTTGGGCGATGATGCGGTCCTCGATCGCCTCCATCTCGCGGTAGAAGTCGATGCCCGCCGGGCCGAACTGCCACGGCATCGCCGCCTGCGCCTCGCCCGACTCCTGGGCGGCGATCACGTGCGGCGGGAGGTCGTGGACCTCGATCACGCGCTCGGGCCGTCCGAGGACGACCATGTGCTCGAGCAAGTTGCGAAGCTCGCGCACGTTGCCCGGCCATGAGTAGCGCTCGAGCGCCGCGAGGGCGGCCGGGGTGACGTCGAAACGCGGCAGGCCCTTCTCCGCGAGCTGGGCGAGCGTCCCTCGCACGAGGAGCGGAATGTCTTCCCGTCTGCGCCTGAGCGGCGGCATCTCGATCGGCACCACACGCAGGCGGTAGAAGAGATCCTCGCGGAACTGCTTTGCCGTGACCGCCTCGTCCAGGGCGCGATTGGTCGCCGCGATGATCCGCACGTCGACCTGCTGCGTGACCACGCTGCCGACCGACTCGAACCGCCCGTCCTCGAGCACGCGCAGCAGCTTCACCTGGAGCTTCGGGCTCATCTCGCCGATCTCGTCGAGGAAGATGGTGCCCTGGTCAGCGAGCTTGAAGCGGCCCAGGCGGCTCGCGACCGCGCCCGTGAACGCGCCGCGCTCGTGCCCGAACATCTCGCTCTCCAGCAGCTCCTCCGGGATGGCGCCGCAGTGGACGGGCACGAAGCGGCCCGCGGCGCGCGCCGAGAGCCGGTGCAGCGCGGCCGCGACCAGCTCCTTGCCGGTGCCGCTCTCGCCCGCGATCAGCACGGTGGCGTCCGTCGGCGCCACCCGGCGGATCACCTCGAAGATGTCTTCCATGCTCGGGTGGCGGCCGATGATGCCCTCGAACCCGAGTGGCTCGTCCTCCAACTGCTGTGGCTCGAACCGGACGTTCTCCATGGACCCCCCGCTGCGCGCTTCGGGCCGCGCCCGGGGGAAGAGGAAGCAAGCGCCACGCCCGATGCGGTGTCGGCCCCGACCAGGGTCAGGAAATTGCCCTCAAGCTTGCGGTAAGTCTGACGTTCCGGGGGCACGATGCAGGCCGGCGCCGGCGCGCCGCGAGCGCGCTGCCGGACAAAGCTGTACGCCGCGAGCTATTTTTGTAACCGGGGGGCGCGGCCGCCCGGGCGAATGGGGTGCGGGCTCTCGCCCGCCTCAAGGATCGCGCGGTAGATCTCTTCGCGGTAGATGCGCACGTCGGCGGGCGCTTCCACGCCGAGCCGCACCTGGTTGCCCCGCACCTCGAGGACGTGCACCGTGACGGCGTCGCCGACCCGGATCACCTCGCCCAACTTCCGTGTCAGGACCAGCATCGCTCTCCCCATCCCGGGCCGGATCGTCGGCCGGACGCGCGCCGCGCCCTAGACCCGGCCGGCGAGCAGCTCCTCGAGCAGCTCGCGCAGGAACCGGCGCGCCACGTCCTGGACGTTGGCGCTGTAGGTGCCCGTGGCCATCAGGGCACGCAGCCCCGTCACCTTCTCCTCGCGCAGGCGATCGAGGGAGCCCTCCTCGCTCGCCAGCCCGGCGAGCCCGTTTGTGCCGCCAAGTGGCGGATGCAGCGGGACTTTCGGGTCATTGACCTTCATCGCTCAAGCCCCGGACGGCGGCCTGCCGGTTCCCCAACGGTGTATCGGCAGCGCAGTTCGGGATCTTGAGCTCCCTCGGCACCAGGCCGTCCCCGGTCGGGCTCGGCATCACCGCTCCTGCTCGTCGTGCCGGTCGCCGAAGTGATGGCTGAGCGGCACCTTCAAGCGCAGCATCGCCTGCGAGTGGAGCTGCGAGACGCGCGACTCCGTCAACCCGAGCACGGCGCCCACCTCCTTCATGGTGAGCTCCTCGTGGTAGTAGAGCGTGATCACCAGCTTCTCGCGCTCCGGCAGGCGCGCGATCGCCGCGGCGACCAGATCGACGCGCTCCCGCGTGAGCAGCGCCCCGAGCGGATCCTCCTCGTCCTCCTCGAAGCGGCGCTCCAGGTTCAGGCGCTCCTCGCCGCGTCCGAAGCCGAGGTCCTCGAGGCTGAAGAGGCTCATCTCGCCGATGCGGGCGAGCAGCTCCTGGTAGGTCTCGAGCGAGAGCCCGAGCTCGCGCGCGATCTCCTCCTCCCTCGGCGGCCGGCCGAGCGCGCCCTCGAGCGTGTGCGCCGTCTTCTCGATCAGGCTCGCCTTCTGCCGCACGCTGCGCGGCACCCAGTCGAGCGAGCGCAGATGGTCCAGGATCGCGCCGCGGATGCGGAACTGCGCGTAGGTGGAGAACGACGCCTCCTTCCTCGGATCATACTTGCCGATGGCATCGAGGAGGCCGACGATGCCCCACGAAACCAGATCGTCGAGCTCGATGTGCGGCGGCTTGCGCGCCGCCAGGCGCTGTACCACGCGTCGCACGAGAGGCAGGTGGCGGCGCAGCACGTCCTCCCGGTTCCCGGCGAGCGGCGCGTAGGCCGTGGCGGCCCGCCCCGCGCGCCGGCGCGCGGCGCCGTGTCCCGTCCCCATCATGATCGCCTCCCCTCGCCGAGAAGCCGCCGGAAGAAGAACTGCACGCCGCCAGTCGGCGCCGACGGCGGGCGTGTCGCGAGGCGCGCGGCGAGCTGCACGAGCGCCTGGCTCGCCGGCGCTCCGGGCGCGGCGAGCAGCACCGGGAGCTGCTCGCGCACCGCGCGCCGTACGGCGTCGTCATAGGGCACGTAGCCCTGGTACTCGACGCGGACGCGGAGGAAGCGCTCGGCCACACGCGCCAGGCGCGCGAAGGCCGCCTCGGCATCGACCGCGCCCGCCGCCATGTTGACGGCGATCAGGAACTCGCGCCGCCCGTAGCGCGCGGCGAGCACCTTCATGAGCGCGTAGGCGTCGGTCAAAGCGGTGGGCTCGGGCGTGATGACGAGGAGCGCGTCGGCCGCGGCGGCGGTGAAATGGAGCACGTTGGACGAGATGCCCGCGGCCGCGTCCACCAGGAGCACGTCGAGCGCCTGGTCGAGCGCGTCGACCTCGTCGAGGAGGCGCAGGCGCTCGGCGGGTCCGAGGGCGGTCAGCTCCTCGCAGCCACTCGCCGCCGGGATGACGCGCACGCCCGCCGGCCCGTCGACGATCACCTCGGTCAGGCGGCGCTCGCCGCGCAGCACGTCGAGGAGCGAGAGCCTGGGCGAGAGCCCGAGGAGCAGGTCCAGGTTCGCGAGCCCCAGGTCCGCGTCGAGCACGCACACTCGCTCTCCCTGCCGCGCCAGCGCGACGGCCAGGTTGGCGGTCACGCTGGTCTTCCCCACGCCGCCCTTCCCGCTCGCCACTGCGATCACGCGCAGGCGCGCCGCGGGTCTTCCCCCCTCATGCGGCCAAGAGGCAGCGCGCGGGCCGGTGCGGCGTCGCCGGCGGGATGCAGCGGCTGGCGGCCAGGTGCGACCCGGGCAGAGCGCGGCGCCCTCCTCCTCTGAGAGGATGCCGCTCACCGGAACTCCGCTCGGTGGACGGGCTCCGCGCGCAGGATCGCCCTGCCCTGCGGCGTCCTCCGCCTGCCGCCTCGCGCCGCTTGCACGTCCGTCCGCCTCCTCTCCCCGGCCACCCACGGCCCTCCGGCGTGGGCCAAGGGGAGCAACCGATGTGCCACCAGAGGTGACCCGCCCCGCCGCGAGCTGGGCAGCCGGGCGGTCAGGACTTTGCCTCGCGGGGCCGCCACAGGCCGCAATTCGTGACTGTGGGGGCGCGCGCCCGGGCGCTATCCGATGATGTTGAAGGGGTCCCCGAGCAGCGTGTCGCTGGCCGGCGCGCGGAGAGACCGGGCCTCCCGGCCCGGTCCCTCCGCCGCGTCGCGCGCGAGCGGGCCGTCCTCCTCCGCCCTGGCCGTCCCCGCCACCACCACCACCACCACCAGCACCAGCACCAGGGCACCACAGCATCCCGCACCGCGTACCCGCCGCACGGAGGGTGCACGGGAGCAAGGCATGTACCACGCGCGGCTATCGTTGCAGGGCGTGGCGCGCGCTGCCGGGACGCGCGGCCGCCGGCGGGCCCGCTGACACCGGAGCCAGACTTCTGACGGCCTCAGTCGCGTGCTAAACCAGGGCGTCATGCGCTCCCGCGAGGCGACGATCGCGGCCGCGGCGCGCACGCTGGGATTCTCCCGCGCCGGCACGGCGCCGCTCGGCCCGCTTCCGGTGGGCCCCTTCCTCGAGGCCTGGCTCGCGGAGGGACGCGCCGGCGAGATGGGCTATCTGGCGAGGCGCACCGCGGAGCGGATCGACCCGCGCTCCGTGCGGCCGTGGGCGCGCGCCGTCATCTCGCTCGCCTTCGCCTACCGCCCGCCGCCCCCGCCGGCCTCCGACTGGCGCGTGACGCTCACCGGCCGGATCGCCGCCTACGCGCTCGGCCAGGACTATCACGCGCGCGTGGGCGCGCTCCTGGACGCGCTCGCCGCGCGCCTCGCGGCGGCCTTCCCCGGCGCGCGCTTCGAGGGCTACGTCGACACCGGCCCGGTGCTCGAGCGCGAGTGGGCCATGCGCGCCGGCCTCGGCTGGATCGGCAGGCACACGCTGCTCCTCGACCGCGCTGCCGGTTCGTACTTCTTCCTGGCCGAGCTGTTCACGGACCTCGAGCTCGCACCGGCACCGCTGCCCGCCGACCATTGCGGGACCTGCAGCCGCTGCCACGCCGCCTGCCCGACCGGCGCCCTCGGCCCCGGCTACACGATCGACCCCCGCCGCTGCCTCTCCTACCTCACCATCGAGCACCGGAGCGCGATCCCGGCCGAGCTGCGCCCGCGCCTCGACAACTGGGTCTTCGGCTGCGACCTCTGCCAGGAGGCGTGCCCGTGGAACGGCGACGCGCGCGACGCGGCCGGCCGGGAGGAGCTGGCGCCGCACCTGCCCTCGCTGCTCGCGCTCGACGAGGCGGGTTTTCGGGCGCGCTTCGGGAGGACGGCCGTCGCGCGCGCGAAGCGGCGCGGGCTCCTCCGCAACGCGGCGGTGGCGCTCGGAAACAGCGAGAACCCCGACGCCGTGCCCCCCCTCGCCGCCGCCCTCGCCGATCCCGAGCCGCTGGTGCGCGCGCACGCAGCGTGGGCCCTCGGCCGCCTGGGCGGTGCGCGCGCGCGGCGCGCGCTCGAGGCGGCGCGAGCGAGAGAGACGGACAGCGGCGTGGTCGCGGAGATCGGGGCGGCTCTCGCCGCCTGACCCAGGCCTTGCTCAACCCCGTTCGCGCGCGATGATCGCGCGCTCCTCGGCGTTCATCTTGTCGCGGATGCGCGAGCCCTTGCCGAGGTGGCGCACGCTGCGCCCGCCGCCCTCGGAGAAGTACTCCTCGTAGGCCTCGGCCGGGATGTAGTGGACGGGCTTCCGGTCGCCGACCTCGGCGCCGAGGAGCTGCTCGACGAGATCGACGTCGTACATCCGGACGGCGTCGTAGTCGGTCAGGAGCGCGCACACCTCGACGCAGATGTAGCAGCCGATGCACTCCTGGAAGCGATCCTGGACCGGCTGCTGGCCGCGGCCGGGCAGGCTGCCCGGCGCCAGGTACTCGATGCACGCGACCGGACAGAACTCCGGGCACTTGCCGCACGGCCAGCAGAGGTTCACGTCCATGAAGGCGACCTCGCGCGGCCGCTTCTTCTTCTCGCCGATCTCGTCGGGCGCGTCGGGGACGCGGTCCTCCTTGAGCCGGCGCTTGATGATGTCGATGGCCGAAGGCACGGACACATCGTGCCTCGGGGGCGCGGGCGCCGCAATCCGGCGCGCCCGCCTCAGCCCACCAGCGGCTGCCCGACCGCCGGATCGACGCCGAGCGCGCCGAGGAGGCGGTCCCGCACCATGGCCGCGGCGCGCTCGCGCGCCGCCGGGTCGTCGCCGACGTGCAGGCGGCCGCCCGCGATCATGTCGTGGCCGCCGGCCGAGCGGCTGCCGAGCACGCGCTGGAGGAGATCGCCGGCGTTCACTTCGCGGTCGATGGTGCGGACCGAGCAGTGGAGGCAGCTCCCGAAAGTGCCGACCGCCGCCGCCCACTCCACCTGGTCGAGGCGGAGGAGGAAGTCCGCCACCTCCGCCACCATGTCGGGGTACTGCACCTCGCCGAGCATCGAGACGACGACCTTGTCGTAGAGCGTGGCGCGCTCGATCGCCTCGCGGAAGACGCGGAAGTACTCGCGCGGCACGCGCGCGTTCTCGATCTTCGCCAGCCGGCGCTTGTTGGTGTACGGGTAGAGGAAATGGCTCGCCTCGATGTCGGCCGCCGTCGCTTCGCGCCCGAGGTCCTGCGTCTCGGCGGCGATGCCGTAGAAGAGCGCGGTCGCGATCTTCGCCTCGGGCACGAGCTTCGACTCGCGCAGGTACTCGGTCACGATGGTCGAGGTCGCCCCGTACTGGTCGCGGAGGTCGAGGAAGGGGACCCGGCGGTAGTCGTCGTACGCCGGGTGATGGTCGATCACGGCGACCGGCACGACGCCCTCGGGCAGCGAGTTGTTGCTGCGGCCGGGCTGCGTGTCGACCAGCACGACGGCGGTGTCACCGTCGAACGCCACCTCGCCCACCGGCACGAGCGTGATGTTCAGGTAGGTGAGCATGGCGCGGTTCTCGGCCCGCCCGACGATGCCGCCGAGGCCGATCAGCGCCTCTTTCCTGGACAGCCTCGCGGTCAGAAACTTGAGCGCGGCTGCGCTCGCGAGCGCGTCCGGATCGGGGTTGTCGTGCGGCAAGATGATGAGCGGCCCCGGGCGGTCGAGCGCCCCGAGCAGGCTCGTCAGAGCGCCGCGGCTGGCGACGGTAGCCATGCAGCGGATGAACCTTTCCCTTATGTCACCTGCTCGGACGGCTGTCCATAGCTATTTTGGTCGACGCGCACGCGGTGGCGCGCCGGCGGACCGTCTGGTACCGTCGGGGGCATGGAGGTGGTGCGGCCCGAGCGGTTCTTCCACGAGCGCTTCGGGCTCTCCGACCGCGCGCTCGAGCGCATCCTGGGCACGGCGCTCGAGCGGCGCGCCGACTTCGCCGACCTCTACTTCGAGTTCCGCGTGAACCAGACCGCGTCGCTCGAGGAGGGCGTGGTGAAGAAGGCCACGCGCAACGTGAGCCAGGGCGTGGGCGTGCGCGTGGTCGCCGGCGCGCGCAGCGGCTACGCGCACTCCGACGAGGTCTCGCTCGAGCGGCTCGAGCTGGCGGCGCGCACGGCCCGGGCGATCGCCGACGAGCACAGCGCGACGGCCGCGCTCCCCGCCACGCGCGCGGCCGCCGCCGCGCACGACCTCTACCCGGTCGCCCGCCCGCCCATCGACACGCCGCCCGCGGACCAGGTGGCGCTCCTCCAGCGCCTCGACGCGGCCGCGCGCGCCATCGACCCCTCCATCACCAACGTGCTCGCCGGCATCGGGCTCGAGTACCGCGTCATCCTGGTCGTCACCTCCGCGGGCGCGGTGGTGGGCGACGTGCGGCCGCTCGTGCACTTGAGCGTCACCTGCATCGCGGAGCGCGGCGGCCGGCGCGAGCAGGGCAGCTACGGGGGCGGCGGGCGCTTCGTGTTCGACACCCTGCTCGACGGCCGCGCCGAGCGCTTCGCGCGCGAGGCGGCCCGGCAGGCGCTCACCAACCTGGAGGCCGCGGCCGCGCCCGCGGGCACGATGACGGTCGTCCTCGGCCCGGGCTGGCCGGGCGTCCTCCTGCACGAGGCGATCGGCCACGGCCTCGAGGGCGACTTCAACCGCAAGCGCGTGTCCGCCTTCACCGACCGCATCGGCACGCGCGTCGCCTCGGAGCTGTGCACGGTGGTCGACGACGGCACGCTCGCCAGCCGCCGCGGCTCGCTCAACGTCGACGACGAGGGCACGGCCACGCAGCGCACGGTGCTGATCGAGCGCGGCATCCTGCGCGGCTACCTCCAGGACCGGCTCAACGCGGCGCTCATGCGCATGCCGCCCACCGGCAACGGCCGGCGCGAGAGCTTCGCGCACCTCCCCATGCCGCGCATGACCAACACCTTCATGCTGGCCGGCGAGGACGCGCCCGAGGACATCATCCGCTCGGTCGACCGCGGCCTCTACGCGGTCTACTTCGGCGGCGGGCAGGTGGACATCACGAGCGGGAAGTTCGTCTTCTCGGCGAGCGAGGCGTACCTGATCGAGGGCGGCAAGGTGACGCGGCCGGTGTGCGGCGCGACGCTCATCGGCAACGGGCCCGACGTGCTCACGCGCATCACGCGCGTGGGCGCGGACCTGCGGCTCGACGAGGGCATCGGCACCTGCGGCAAGGACGGGCAGTCGGTGCCGGTCGGGGTCGGCCTGCCGACGGTGCGCATCGACGGCCTCACCGTGGGCGGCACGCGGCCGTGAGCGCGCACGACGAGAGCGCTCGCGCGCGCGGCGACATCGACCCGCGGGAGCTGGCGTACGACCTGGTCGCGCGCGCGCGCGCGGCCGGCGCGCGCGCCGCCGACGCCCTGGCGGTCGAGAGTGACGGGCTCGCGGTCGGCGTGCGCCTGGGCGAAGTGGAGAAGCTCGCGCGCGCGCGCCAGCGGCGCGCCGGGCTGCGCGTCTTCGTCGGCAACGCGACCGCAATCGTGTCGACCGCCGACTTCACCCCCGAGGGGCTCGCCGCGCTCGCCCGCGACGCGGTCGCGCTCGCGCGCACGACCACTCCCGATCCGCACGCCGGCCTGCCGGACCCCGCCGAGCTCGCCGGGGCGCAGCCGGACCTGGACCTGCACGATCCGGCGATCGAGCGGCTCGAGCCCGAGCAGGCGCTCGCCTGGGCGCGGGACGCCGAGGCCGCCGCGCTCGCCGCCGCGCCCGAGATCACCAACTCCGAGGGCGCCGAGTTCGGCGCCGACGCCGGGCTGGTCGCGTACGCGTCGAGCCTCGGCTTCGCCGGCGCCTATGCCGGCTCCTCCGCGAGCCTGGCCGTCGTGCCGGTCGCCGCGCGCGACGGCGGCATGCAGCGCGACTCGTGGTACACGGCGCACCGGAAGCTCGCCGCTCTCGAGCCGCCCGCGGAGGTCGGCCGCGAGGCGGCGCGCCGCGCGCTCCGCCGGCTGGGCGCGCGCCGCCCCTCCACCTGCACGTGCCCGGTCGTCTTCGACCCCGAGACCGCGGCGAGCCTCCTCCGCCACCTGGCGGGCGCCATCGCCGGCTCGGCGCTCTACCGGCGCATGTCGTTCCTGCTCGACTGCCTGGGCGAGCAGGTCGCCTCGGACGCCGTCACCGTGGTCGACGACCCGCTCCGGCCCGCCGGCCCGGCGTCGCGGCCGTTCGACGGCGAGGGGGTGCGGCAAGAGCGCCGGGTCGTGGTCGAGCGCGGCGTGCTCAGGAGCTACCTCCTCGACTCGTATTCGGCGCGCCGCCTCGGGCTCAGAACCACGGGGCACGCGGCGCGCAGCGTGGGCGACGCGCCTGGCGTGGCGCCCACGAACTTCGTCCTCGAGCCGGGCCCGCACGCGCCGGAGGCGATCATCGCGTCGGTGCGCTCGGGGCTCTACGTGACCGAGCTGATCGGCTTCGGGGTGAACCCGGTGACCGGCGACTACTCACGCGGCGCGGTCGGGCTGTGGATCGAGAACGGCGAGCTCGCTCACCCCGTCGAGGAACTCACCATCGCGGGGAACCTGCGCGGCATGCTGCGCGACATCGAGATGGTGGGGAGCGACCTCCGGTTGCGCTCCGCGATCGCCGCGCCGACGCTCAAGATCGCGCGCATGACGGTGGCCGGGGCCTAGCGCCCCGAGCCTCTTCCTCCTCTTCCTCCTCGTCGTCGTCCTCGTCCAAGTCGTCGTCGTCCTCGAGGTCATCGTCCTCATCGAGGTCCTCGTCCTCGAGGTCGTCGATATCCTTGTCCTTTTCCTCGTCCTCTTCACGCGCGTGGAAGCGCCGCGCCAGCCGTTCTTGCATGCCCACCCCCTGCTCGGGATGTTCGTCGGGAACCTCGGCGACTGCCTCACATCACATTTGCGCCGCTCTGTCCATGGCGTGACGCCCCTCGCCCTCCGCCTCGAAGCCGAGCGCGCGGATCATGGCGAGCGCGTCCGCGGGACCCTCGCCGGGCGTGGTGAGGTAGCCCCCCACGAAGATGGAGTTCGCGGCGAAGAGGGCCAGGCCCTGGGCCCCGGCGAGCGCGCGCTCGCGCCCGCCCGCGGCCCGGATCTCGGCGCGCGGGTTGGTGAGCCGGAAGAGCGCCAGCGCGCGCAGGCAATCGGCCGCCGGCGGCGTGGGCCGCTCGCCGAGCGGCGTGCCCTCGATGGGGTGGAGGAAGTTGACCGGCAGCGAGGCGACCGCGAGCGCGCGCAACTCGGCCGCGACGTCGATCAGGTCCTCGTGCGTCTCCCCCATGCCGATGATGACGCCGGAGCAGGCGCCGAGCCCGGCGCGGGCGCTGCTGCGCACGGTCGCCGTGCGGTCGTCGTAGGTGTGCGTGCTGCAGATCGCCGGGTAGAAGCGGCGGCTCGTGTTCAGGTTGTGGTTGACGAAGTCGACCCCCGCCTCGGCGAGCGCGCGCGCCTGTCCCTCCTGCATGATGCCGAGCGAGACGCACAGCTCGAGCGCGGGCATCTCGGCCCGGATGGCGCGCGCGGCGCCCGCGAAGTGCGCGATGTCCGACGCGCTCGGCCCGCGCGCGCTCACCACCATGCAGTAGCGGCCCGCGCCGCTCGCGACCGCGCGGCGGGCGCCCGCGACGAGATCGGCCACGGGGCGGAGGCGGTAGCGCCGGATGTCGGCGGTCGACACCGCGGACTGCGAGCAGTAGCCGCAGTCCTCGGGGCAGAGGCCGCTGCGCGCGTTCTCGAGCACGCACAGCTTGACGCGCCGGCCGAAGTGCCGGCTGCGCGCCGCGAAGGCGGCCCACAGCACGGCGGGAAGGTCCTCCTCCGGGCTGTCGAGCAGGGCGCGCGCGTCGGCGCGCGCGAGCGGCCGGTCGGCGAGGGCCTGCTCGGCCAGCCCCCGGTACGGCCCCGCGGCGGCCAGCGCCGCCACCGTGTCGTCGAGCCCGCTCATGGCCTCCTGGTCGCGGGCTTCCCTAGCTGGCCCGGCCCGCCCGTGCAACCGCCGCCCGACCCCGGTTGACACGGCGGGCGCGAGGGCCGAGTATGCGTACGAGATACACGAACCTCCGAGCTGCCCATGCCCGCTGCCACCACCCTCGCCCCCACGGGCCCCGACCTCGAGGCGCTGTTCGCGCCGCTCGGCGACCTGCACTACGGCCCCGCGCGCTGCGCCGCGCTGGCCGACACCATCGCCGAGATCCACTCCCTGAAGCGTGCCCGCAACGCCGTCGTCCTGGCGCACAACTACCAGCGCCCGGAGATCTTCGAGGTGGCCGACTTCGTGGGCGACTCGCTCGAGCTCGCGCGCCAGGCGACCCGCACAGACGCCGACACGATCGTCTTCTGCGGCGTTCACTTCATGGCCGAGACGGCCAAGATCCTGAACCCCACGCGGCGGGTGCTCCTCCCCGACCTGCGCGCCGGCTGCTCGCTCGCCGACAGCGTGACGGCCGAGGACCTGGCTGCGCGCAAGGCCGAGCTGCGCGCCGTCCATCCCGACCTCGCGGTGGTCGGCTACGTCAACACCACCGCGGAGGTGAAGGCCGAGTGCGACGCGTGCTGCACCTCCTCCAACGCCGTCCGCGTCGTCGAGGCGCTGCCGAGCGAGCACATCCTCTTCGTGCCCGACCGGAACCTCGCCAACTACGTCCAGTCACGGACCCGGAAGGCGATCATCGCCTGGGACGGCAACTGCTACGTGCACCACCAGATCACCCCGCAGCAGATCGCGGCGGTGCGCCGCGCGCTGCCGCACGTGCGCGTGCTGGCGCACCCCGAGTGCCGCGCCGACGTGCTCGCCCTCGCCGACGCCGTCCTCTCCACCAGCGGTATGGTGCGCTACGCGAAGGAGAGCCCCGAGCGTGAGTTCCTGATCGTGACCGAGTGCGGGCTCTCGGACCGCCTGCTGCTCGAGGTCCCGGAGAAGAAGTTCTACAAGAGCTGCAAGCTCTGCCAGTACATGAAGATGATCACCCTCGAGGGGACGCGCGACGCGCTCCGCGACCTGGCCCCGGAGATCACCGTCGCGGAGGACGTGCGTGTGCGGGCCGCAGCGGCACTCGAGCGCATGCTCGAGCTGGGCGGGTGAACCCCGCGCCGGCGATCGCGGTCGACGTGGCGGTGTTCACGGTCCTCGACCGCGCGCTGCAGGCGCTGCTCGTGCGCGTCCAGCGCGGCGTGTTCGCCGGGCGCTGGGCGTTCCCGGGCGGCCGCGTACTGGCCGACGAGACGCTCGAGGGCGCCGCGCGCCGCCTGCTGGCCGCCGAGACGGGCGTGCGCGGCATCTACCTCGAGCAACTCTACACCTTCGGCCACCCCGAGCGCGATCCGCACGGCCGGGTCGTGTCGGTCGCCTACTTCGCTCTCATCCCGCACGGCGGCCGCTTTCAGGGTCGGAGCGCCGACGGCGCGCCTTCGGGTCGGGCGCGCGAGCCGTTCCCCGATGTCGCCTGGTGCCCGGCGGCACGCCTGCCGCCCCTCGCCTACGATCACGATGCCGTGCTCCGCACCGCACTCGGCCGCCTGCGCGCCAAGCTCGCGTACACCAACCTCGTCTACACGCTCCTTCCGCCGAGCTTCACGCTCGGCGAGCTGCAGGAGATGTACGAGGCCATCCTCGGGCGCCGGCTCGATCGGCGCAACTTCCGCAAGAAGGTCCTCTCGCTCGGGCTGCTCGCCCGCGCCGGCGGCGTGCGGCGCGGGGCGCACCGGCCGGCCGCGCTCTACGCCTTCCGGCGGCGCCGTCCGATGATGGTCGAGATACTCGCCGCCTCGGCGGCGCAACGGAGCTGACGTCCGGACGCGCTCAGGCCGCGGTCCGGCCCTCGGTCAGCGCCTCGCCGCGGCGCGCGCAGATTCGCATGATACGGATGCGGGAGAGGGCGAAGCGGGCCCCGAGCGCGCGATGCGTCCAGCCGTCGAGACGCAGGCGGCGGATCTCCTCGTCGCGCTCCGCCTTCATGCGGCTCGCGAGCCCACGCGACAGGATCGAGGCCTTCGAGACGCTGATGCCGAAGGTCTGCGCCACCACCCGCAGCGGACGGCCCGCCCGGATCATCTGCACGATCTCGTCCTCGGCCGGCGTCTCCCGGGGCGGCCGGACGCCGCGCCCGGCGAGCTGGCGCCCGTCGACCGCTACCGGCACGGGCGCGTCGCGCAGCAGCCGGGCGCGCAGGCGCCCGGAGTCGAGCCCGAGGCTATCGCACAGGTTCTCGAAGGAGAAGTGCCAGTGCGGATCGGCGCCCTCGATCCACGCCCGCGCCTCCGCGGCGAGCCGCCCGCGCTGGTACCGAGGCCCGACCTCACCGACGAGGCACCGGATCGCGTCCTCGAGCACGGCGCGCATGAGCGCGCGCTCACCGGCCATCGGCCCGGCCTCGGCCATCACTGCGTTCTCCCCCTGCTGGGCTGGCTCAAACATCTCGGCATCCGGCTCCTTCCACCTCTGGTTGACATTTCCCGGGCAAGTCCCCCCCGGAAGGGCGTGAGGACATTAGGCCGAAAGTCGGTAGCCTTTGTCAACTAGGGCAAATACGACCCAGGCCCGTTGGTTTGCCCCTTCTCCGGGAAGAGGGGAGTTTTGCCCCGGGCAATCCGTGATCGCTCGGTTTCTGCACGTGAGCCAGCGTTTTGGAGTGAACGGTCACTCACCGGTCGAGGAGCTGGCGGCTCGCAAGCTGACCCTGCGCGGGCCGCAGCTTGCCCCTCCCCCCACGCTGGGATAGAAGGCCGCCCGGGTCGAAGCCGCCGCCCGATGGCCACCGCGTCTCGCAGCCGCGCACCGGCAGGAGCCAAGTCGCGTCCGCGGGCTCCGCTCGCGGCCATGGCAGCGGCCGACGCGGCGCGCAGCTGGGGCGTACCCGCGCTCGCGCTCGCGGTCATCGCCTTCCTGGCCGCGCTCTCCGCCGCCGGGACGGTGGGGAGCGCGGCCGCGCTCGCCGGCACGGTCGCCGCGTCGCTCGTGCTCCTCCTCTATATCAGCGAGCGTCCGCTCGTGATCGGGGCGCACGCGCCGCGCGAGCGGCTCCTGGGCGCCGGGCTCGGCCTGGTCTGGTTCGCCGCCTGCTACGTGCCCTTCCACGTGCGCCTCTTCCCGGGCACCCCGCTCATCAACGCGGCGCAGGTGACGGCAGCGGGGAGCGGGCTCCCGCTCCGCATCCCGGCCGCGGGGCGCGCGGCCGTCGATCTCCTCCTCGAGGGTCAGCTCGCCGAGAGCCCGAGCGGCAACGTCGCGCCACCCGTCAACTACAGTCTGACGTTCGAGGGTGCGGGCGGCACGCGCGTCTTGAAGGGCACCTTCGAGGACCGCCTGAGCACGCGTCGTCTCGGCCGGCGGGGCTCCGCCACCGTACACCAGAGGCACACCGCCGACGTGCGCATGCTCTCGAATCCGGAGCGCGGCGACCTGACGGTCACGCACGTCGTTCTCGAGCCCGAGAGCGCGCAGCCGATCACGATCTCGGCCTATCCCCACCCGCTCCCCGGCCAGCTCGTGCTCGGGCTCCTCGCCACCGCGCTCATGGCGGCGGTGGTCGCCTTCGACCGCCTCGGCCCGGTGCCAGAGACCGATGGCGGGCTCACCGTCTCCACTGCCGCCGTGCTCGGCACGGCCCTCATCTTCTGGACGAGCAACGCCGTCCACCCCGACTTCTCGGCCCTGATCGGCTCGATGATCTTCGGCGGGCCGCTCGGCTTCATCGCCGGAGCCGCCGTGTGGTGGATGGCCAAGCGCCTCATTGCCGGCCCGGCGTGCTGACGGCCCGGTAGGCCGGCGCCGGCGGATCGTCCTCGCCGCCGCGCTCACCGCCGGCGGCGGCCTGCTCGTTCTGCTCGGCGCACTCGCCAACGGGCCCGCGCTGCTGCGCACGATCGCCGGCATCCATCCCCTGATGCTGGTCGTGTTGGCCCTGCTGACGCTCGCCTCCTACGCGGCCATGTCGCGCTCCTACCAGGGGATCGCGGAGGCGGCCGGCCTGCGGCTCGGCTTCCCCACCTGGCTGCGGATCACGTTCGTCTCGAACACGGCCAACTACCTGGTGACCAGCGCCGGGCTCTCCGGCTTCGCGGTGCGCATGTATCTCCTCTCGCAGCAGCGCATCCCCACGGGGCGCGCGGTCCTGATCTCGCTCGTGCAGACCTTCCTCACCAACTTCACCCTGCTCTCCTTCATCGCCGTGGGCTTCGCGAGCCTGGTCCTCCGGCACGTGCTGCCCGGGGTGGCGCTCGTGGCGGCGAGCGTCGCGCTGGCACTCTTCACGGGGCTGCTCACTTACGCCGTGGTGCTCATGTATCACCGTCAGCTGCGCCGGCGGACGCTCTTCTTCGTCGCCAACACCGGACATCGTGTCCTCCGGCGAGTTGTCCCGCGCTGGACCCCGGGGCGCGTGCGCCTGTGGCGCTTCCAACACAACCTGAACCAGGGGCTCGAGTTCCTCCTCGACCGCAAGGATCGGATGCTCGCGCCCGCGGCGTGGATCATGCTCGACTGGGCGCTCACCATCGCCATCCTGTGGGCCGCGTTCCGCGCCGTCCGCTACCCCATCCCCCCGGGCCTCGTGGTGATCGGCTTCGCGGTCGGCATCTGCCTCTCGCTCGTGTCGCTCGTGCCGGGTGGGCTCGGCGTGATGGAGGGCTCGATGACGGCGGTCTTCGCGAGCCTCTCCGTGCCGTACGAGACCGCCTTCGTCGCCGTGCTGCTCTTCCGCCTCGCCTACTACGTGCTCCCGCTGCTCGTGAGCCTCTTCTTCTTCCACGGCATCATGCTCCAGGCGGTGCACTCCGTCGGCGCGCGTTCGGGCCCGGCGCGATTTGACACTCCCCTCCCCCCGTCGATATGAACCCGCCCATGGTCGGTGTGCAGGCCGCCCGCACGCCGGACTCCGGCGCGCGCGCGGCGCCCGTGCCGACCGGCATCCTGGCCCTGCTCGACGGGCTCGGCGCCGTGGCGCTGCTCACGCGCGACGCCGTCCGCGCTGCGCTCGGCCGCCCGCCCGAGTGGCGCACGGTGGTCGTGCAGCTCGAACAGGTCGGCTGGCGCTCGCTCTCCATCGTGAACCTGACCGCGTTCTTCACCGGCATGGTGCTGGCGCTCCAGCTCGGCACCTACATGGCGCGCTTCGGCGCCAAGATGTTCGTGTCGCGCATCGTGGGCATGGCGCTGGTGCGCGAGCTGGGTCCCGTGCTGACCGCGCTCATGATCGGCGGGCGGGTCGGCGCGGGGATCACGGCCGAGCTCGGCACGATGGCGGTCACCGATCAGATCGACGCCATCCGCGCCCTCGGCGCGAGCCCGATCCGGAACCTCGTCGTCCCCCGGCTGATCGCCATCCTCGTCATGCTGCCCGTGCTCACGATCATCGGCGACCTGGTCGGCATCCTGGGCGGACTCCTCCTCTCCGTGACCGAGCTCAACGTCAGCGGCGAGTTCTACGTGAACTCGCTCATCCAGGTGCTCTACCTGCGCGACGTCTTCTCGGGCATCGGCAAGTCGTTCTTCTTCGCGTACTTCATCGGCATCATCGCCTGCCTGAACGGGCTCCAGGTGACCGGCGGCGCCGACGGTGTGGGCCGCGCCACCACCCGGACCGTCGTCGCCGCCTCGATCACCGTCCTCATCTCGGACTTCTTCTTGACCAAGCTCTTCCTCCTCTCGTGAGCGAACGGCCCTACATCCGCTGCCGCGGCCTCGAGAAGGCCTTCGGCGCCAAGCCCGTGCTGCGCGGGCTCACGCTCGACGTGCTCGGGGGCGAGACGCTCGTCGTGCTGGGCGGGAGCGGCTCGGGGAAGAGCGTGCTCCTGAAGCACATGAACGCCCTGCTCGTGCCCGACGCCGGCGAGGTCGAGGTGGACGGCGTGATCCTCCAGGGGCTCGACGAGGATGCGCTCGTGCCGGTGCGGCGCAACGTCGCCATGCTCTTCCAGCAGGGCGCCCTCTTCGACTCGCTCACCGTGGGCGAGAACGTCGCCTACCCCCTGCGCGAGCATCGCCTGCTGCCGCCTCACGCCATCCCCGGCCGCGTGCGCCAGGCTCTTGAAATGGTCGACCTGGCCGGCAGCGAAGAGCTCATGCCGGCCGAGCTCTCGGGTGGGATGCGCAAGCGGGCCGCCCTGGCGCGCGCGCTCGTGCTCGAGCCGCGCGCGCTCCTCTACGACGAGCCGACCACCGGTCTCGACCCGGTGGTCGCCGCCAAGATCAATCACCTGATCCGCGACCTGCAGCGCCGTCTCGGGGTGAGCTCGGTGGTGGTGACCCACGACCTCGGCAGCGCTTTCCTGGTCGCCGACCGGGTCGCCTTCCTGCACGAGGGCCGCATCCGGTTCGTCGGCACGCCCGACGAGGCACGCGCCTCGCGCGACCCCTTCCTGCACGAGTTCCTGAACGCCGCCTAGACCGCGATGCGCACCACCAAGATCGGGCTCCTGGTCGCCACCGCGCTCGCCATCCTCATGGTGACCACCTTCTCGCTCAACCAGGAGCAGCCCTTCTGGGAGCGGAAGGTCCACTACGAGGTGCATTTCACGCGCACCGGCGGGCTCCAGACCGGCGCCCCGGTCAGCCTGAGCGGCGTGCCCATCGGCACGGTGGTGGAGATGCGCTTCCCGCCCGATCCCGCGGTCAGCCACATCCAGGTGCTCATCAACGTGAAGGGGGATATCGCGCCGCGCATCCGCGAGAACACGGTGGCTTCCATCCGCACGCTCGGCCTCCTCGGCGACCGCTACATCGAGCTGTCGGCGGGCACGCCGGAGTCGCCGCCCGTGTCGCCCGGCGGGCTGATCGCCTCGATCGACCCGGTCGAGATCGAGGCGCTGGTCGGCCAGGGCGGCGACATCGTGACCAACATCGTCGAGGTGACGGCCTCGTTGAAGGACGTCCTGGGCTCCATCCAGCGCGGCGAGGGGCTGCTCGGCGCCATGCTCCGCAACCGCGAGCTGGGCGAGGCGCCGCTGGTCGACCTGCAGCGCACGATGGCGAACGTCCAGGCGACGACCGCGTCGCTCGCGAAGATCCTCGAGCGTGTCGACCGCGGCGAGGGGGTCCTCGGGCAGCTCACCAGCGGCACCAAGGAATCGCGCGAGCTGCTCGGCCACGTGCGCCACTCCGCCCGCTCGCTCGACCAGCTCACCACCCGTCTCAACCGCGGCAACGGGGCGCTCGCACGGCTGATGGAGGACGAGGCTTACGCCCACCGCGTGCTCGGCAACCTCGACCGGGCGATCAGCGACCTGGCCGATGTGGCCGCCAAGCTCGACCGCGGCCAGGGCACGCTCGGCAAGCTGGTGAACGACCCGTCGCTCTACCACGACACCAAGGCGCTCCTGGGCGGCGCTCGCAAGAGCTGGCTGCTGCGCTTCTTCGGCGGCGGCGGCTCCGCGCCGACGCCGGACGCTCCGCCGCAGACCGACGCGCCGGCGGGCGATCGGGGTCGCCCGTAGCCGGGACGCTCGGCTCGGTTTGCGTTTCACCCGCCGGTGCGTAGGATGCGCCCGACCTTATGACTGTCGAGTGTCCGCGCTGCGGTACGCTCTACCGCCGGCCGGCGCGCGCGGAGCCCGGCGCGGACACGACCTACCGTTGCGCCCGCTGCCGGCACGTGTTCGAGGCCGGCGCTGTCGAGCCGGCAATGCTCTCCGGCGCCGAGGACGAGGAGCGCGAGTTCGCCTTCGATGACGAGCCTGGGGACGATGATGCCGCGCCCGATCCCGTGGCGGTGGCGTACGACGTCGCACCGGAGGAGGGGCGGCCCATGAAGAGCCCGGCGCGCTTCGCGGTGCGTACCATGGTCCTCGTGAGCCTTGGCTACGCGATCCTCTCCGTCTACCTCTACACTCACCCGGAGGGCCTGCGCACGGCGTTCGGCAGCGTGCCGCTGATCGGCTCCCGCCTGACCGAGGCGCGCCTCCAGCCCACCATCGTCCAGCTGAACGACGTGAAGGGACGCTACGAGCGCGTCCAGGGCGACCGGCTCGTCTTCGTCATCTCGGGGACGGCGGTGAACAACTCGGGGGTCCCGGTGCGCAGCATCCAGATCGAGGGGCGGATCGCCGGCGCGCAGGAGCAGCGGCAGGTCGTGTTCTGCGGGGCGGCGCCCCGCGACGTCCAGGACCTGTCGCTGCGCGAGATCGCGCTCCTCCAGACCCTCGAGCCGCCCAAGGACTGGTCGCTCGCCCCCGGCGAGCAGGCGGATTTCCTGGTCGTGTTCGCCTCGCCGGCCACCGACCTGCGCGAGTTCGGCGCCGAGGTGGTCGCCGTGCAGGCGCCGAGCCGACGGGGCTAGGAGGTCTCGGGCTTCTTCGCCTTCGCGGCGTCGGCGTCCTTGGGCGTGACGTCGATCTCCGGCGGCTCGCGCAGCCCCTTCTTGAAGGCCTGGACCCCCTGGCCAATGCTGCCCATCACCTCGGGTAGCCGGCCGGCCCCGAACACGACGAGGACGATCACGAGCACGACGAGCAGCTCGCCGATGCCCATCCCGAACATGCGCGAATCATAGGGGAGCCCGCCCGGGCAGGCAAGCTGGCTCAATTGCGCTGCCGGGGGGTGCTTCCTATACTGCGCTGCCTCGCATGCCGACGACCTTCCGCGAGGCCTACGAGCGGCTGCTGCCGTTGGTTGAGAAGCCCGGCCGCTACCTCGGCAACGAGCGCGGGGCGATCCGGAAGGACCCGGGCACGGTGCGGCTGCGCTTCGCCCTCTGCTTCCCGGAGGTCTACGAGATCGCGCAGTCCCACCTGGGGCTCCAGATCCTCTACGACGTCCTCAACCGCCGCCCCGAGGTGGGCGCCGAGCGCGCCTATGCCCCCTGGCCCGACCTGGAGGCGCTGCTGCGCGCGCGCGGGCTCCCGCTGGTCTCGCTCGAGAGCCACCTCCCGCTCGCTGACTTCCACGTGCTCGGCTTCAGCCTCCAGTACGAGCTGACCTACACGAACCTCCTCACCATGCTCGAGCTGGGCCGCGTCCCGCTGCGCGCCGCCGCGCGCGGGCCCCGGCATCCCCTGGTGATCGCCGGCGGGCCGTGCGCGTTCAACCCCGAGCCGCTGGCGCCCTTCCTGGACGGCGTGCTCCTCGGCGACGGCGAGGAGGCGGTGGGCGACATCTGCGACCGGGTGCTCGCCTGGGACGGCCGCGACCGCGGCGCGCTGCTGCGCGCGCTCGCCGACATCCCGGGCTTCTACGCGCCGGCTCTCTTCGCGCCCCGCTACCACGCGGACGGGACGATCGCCGAGGTCGTGCCGCTCGAGCCGGCGCGCCCGCGCGTCCGCAAGCGGGTGCTCGTCGACCTCGACCGCTTCGCGCCACCCCCGAACCCGATCGTGCCCAACGTCGGGGTGGTGCACGACCGCGCGAGCGTCGAGGTGATGCGCGGCTGCGTCAAGGGCTGCCGTTTCTGCCAGGCCGGTTACATCTATCGCCCCCTGCGCGAGCGCAACCCCGAGCGCCTGGCGGCCGAGACCGCCGCGCTCATGCAGCGCACGGGCTACGAGGAGGTCTCGCTGCTTTCGCTGTCGACCGGCGACTACAGCGGCGTGAATCCGCTCTTGAAGGAGCTGATGGACCGCCTCGTCCCCGAGCGCGTGGCGGTCTCGCTCCCCTCGACACGCGTCGACGCGCTCTCGCCGCGCATCCTGGAGCAGATCCGGCGGGTGCGGAAGACGGGCTTCACGCTCGCGCCCGAGGCCGGCACGCAGCGCCTGCGCGACGTGATCCAGAAGGAGTATCGCGAGGAGGAGCTGCTCGAGGCCGCGCGCCTGTTCGCCGACCTCGGCTGGCGGAGCCTGAAGCTCTACTTCATGATCGGGCTTCCGAGCGAGACCGAAGAGGACGTGCGCGGCATCGCCGAGCTGTCGGCGCGCGTCGCCGCCGCGGCCGGCAGGCGCCTCGGGGTGACGGCCAGTGTCTCCACCTTCTCGCCCAAACCCCACACGCCCTTCCAGTGGGCAGGGCAGCTCAGGCTCGAGGAGACGCGCGCGCGCCAGGCGCTCCTGCGCCACGAGCTCGGACGGCGGAAGATCGCGTTCCGCTGGCACGACGCGCGGCTCTCGCTGCTCGAGGGCCTCTTCGGGCGCGGCGACCGCCGGCTCGCCGACGTGATCGAGACCGCGCAGCGGCGGGGTGCGCGCTTCGACGGCTGGTCCGAGCACTGCCGCCTCGAGGTGTGGAGCGAGGCGATGGCGGCGCACGGCCTCGACCCGCACTTCTACCTCCGCCGGAGGCCGCTCGCCGAGAAGCTCCCCTGGGACCATCTCGACGCGGGCGTCAGCCGGAAGTT
Source organism: Deltaproteobacteria bacterium (assembly GCA_005879795.1). NCBI lineage: Bacteria > Pseudomonadati > Myxococcota > Myxococcia > Deltaproteobacteria bacterium. Next base: position 10,270 of record VBKJ01000150.1, on the reverse strand, counting down.
CCTCCTCCAGGACCTGGCGCGTGCGGTGAGCGGCGTCCTCACGCCCGACTGCTCGATCGAGCGCTGCACCTACTGCGGCGCCTGTGACTTCCAGGCGGTCCGCAACGTCGACTACCACCCCGCCGGCGCCAAGGGCAGCGACCACCGCGGCCACCAGACATCCCGCTGGGCCGATCTCGTCGTCCCCACCGAGGACGCCGCCGGCGCCCCCGCCTGGGAGACCAAGGCCTGGCGCGAGGCGCGCAAGCGCGCCGCGCAGGGCCACGCAGGGCCGCGCCCGCGCCCGGCCATGCCCGACGCGGTGCCGCTTCCGGAGCCCGTGGCAGGCGGGGCCGGGGGCGCCCCCGGCGAAGGCAACGCCGACGAATGGCTCGGCGCCGTGCCGTCGTCCCTCGCGCCCGCCCCCGCCACGCCGCCCCCCGCGCAGCGCATCCGCCTGCGCTACCGCAAGCTCGGCCCCGCGCGCTTCATCGGCGCGCGCGAGATCGGCAACGTGTTCCTGCGTGCCGCGCGCCGCGCCCGCCTGCCGCTCGCCTTCTCGCAGGGGCACCACCCGATGCCGCGGCTCTCCTTCAGCCCCGCCATCCCGCTCGGCTTCTCGAGCGACGACGAGTACGTCGACCTGGACCTCACCGCCGCCACCCCGCCGGAGACGGTCGCCGACCGCCTCGCCGCGGAGCTCCCCGAGGGTCTCGAGCCCGCCGGCGCCGACGAGGTCCCGCGCGCCGCGCCCAGCATCGACGCCAGCATCGCCGCCTTCGTCTACGAGGTCGACCTGGCCGCGCTCGATCGGCCGCCCGCGTCCGACGCGGTCGCGGCCGCGCTCGAGCGCTTCGCCGGTGCGTCGTCGTTTCCCCTCCGCAAGCACACGCGGACGGGCGAGCGCACCGTGGACGCGCGCCGCTTCGTCCGTGGGCTCGAGATGACCGCGCCGCAGCGCCTCTCCCTCGAGCTGGCGGTGGGGCCCGAGGGCACGGTCAAGCCCGGCGCGCTCCTGGGCGAGCTCCTCGCCATCCCCCCCGAGGAGGTCCCGACGCTTCGCGTGCACAAGGTCGCAACGCGCTTCCGCGCCGCGGCCGCCTGACGGCGGTGGCGAAGCAGATCCTCATCAACGTGGCCCCGTGGGAGACGCGGGTGGCGCTCCTCGAAGACACGACGCTGGTCGAGCTGCACATCGAGCGCCGCGGCGGCGGCGGGATCGCCGGCAACGTCTACAAGGGCAAGGTGCTGCGCGTGCTCCCGGGCATGCAGGCCGCGTTCATCGACATCGGGCTCCCGAAGGCGGCCTTCCTGCATGCCTCGGACGTGGGTCCCCCGGCGCTGCCGCCCGAGGTGGCGCGCGAGGGCGACGCGGCCGAGCTGGTCGAGGCGCCGGCGCTCCCGCCGCCGCACGACACACGTCCGATCGAGGAGCGCCTGCACAAGGGCGAGGAGGTGCTGGTCCAGGTGGCGAAGGAGCCGATGGGGACCAAGGGCGCGCGCGTGACCGCCCACCTCTCGCTCCCCGGCCGCTACCTGGTCTACATGCCGGGGACGCAGCACATCGGGGTCTCGCGCCGCATCGAGGACCCCGCCGAGCGCGACCGCCTGCGCACCATCGTCGAGGCCGAGCGCCCCGAGGAGGGCGGCCTCATCGTGCGCACCGCCTGCGAGGGCGTGACCAAGCGGGAGATCCACGACGACGTGCGCTTCCTGACGCGTCTCTGGGCGCGCCTCGAGAAGCAGGCCGACGCCGCGAGCGCGCCCGCCCTCGTGCACTCCGACCTCGACCTCGTGCTGCGCACGGTCCGCGACCTCTTCACCTCCGACGTCGACCGGCTCGCGATCGACAGCCGGGAGGACCATGCGCGCGTGCTCGAGTTCGTGACCGCGCTCATGCCGCGGCTCGCCCCGCGCGTGCATCTCTACGAGGGGCTCACCCCGATCTTCGACCAGCACGGCGTGGAGACCAAGATCAACCGCGCCCTCGAGCGCCGCGTGTGGCTCAAGTCGGGTGGCTACCTGATCTTCGACCAGACCGAGTCGCTCACCACGGTGGACGTCAACACGGGCCGCTACGTCGGCAAGAAGGACCAGGAGGAGACGATCCTCAAGACCAACCTCGAGGCGGCGAAGCAGGTCGTGCAGCAGCTCCGGCTGCGCAACATCGGCGGCATCATCGTGATCGACTTCATCGACATGGAGAAGGCCGCCAACCGAAAGAAGGTCTTCGACGCGCTCCAGGACGCGGTCCGCAGGGACAAGGCGCGCGCCAACGTGCTGCGCATCTCGGAGCTCGGCCTGGTGCAGATGACGCGCAAGCGGACGCGCGAGAGCCTCGAGCAGCTCCTCCTGAGCCCGTGCCCGCACTGCGGCGGCGGGGGGCGCGTGCGCTCGCTCGAGACGCTCGCCTACGACGCCCTTCGCCGCGTGCAGCGCGAGGCGGCCGGGGCGAGGGACTCGACGCGCATCGCGCTGCGCGTCCATCCCGAGGTGGCGGCCTTCCTGACCGAGCAGGAGCGGCGCAGCCTGGAGGCGCTCGAGCGGCTGGTCGGGCGGACGGTCGCGGTCGAGGCTGCACCCGAGCTCGATCGCGAGCAGGTCCAGGTGGCGCTCGAAAGCTAGTCGGGCAGCGGGACCCGCACGCTGATCCGCACCCCGCTCTCGGAGCTCAGCGTCACCGTCCCGCCGAGCGCGTGGACGCGCTCGCGGATGCCGACCAGACCGGTGCCCGGCTTCGTGCCGCCCTGCCGGAGGGGCAGCCCGTGCCCGTCGTCGGCGATCTCGAGCTTCAAGTCGGCGCGCTCGCGCGTGAGCGCCACACGTACCCGGTGCGCCCCGGCGTGGCGGGCGACGTTGGTGAGCGCCTCCTGCGTGATGCGGTAGAGCGCGGTCTCGATCTCCGCCGGCAGGCGCTCGGGCAGGCCCTCGGCCGTGAAGCTGGTGGCGATCTGATGCCGGTCGGCGAACGCCTTCAGGTGGCTGTCGAGGGAGGGCACCAGCCCCAGGTCGTCGAGGGTCGAGGGGCGCAGGAGTTGTGACATCTCGCGCATCTCGGCGAGCGTCTTCGAGACCAGGCGGCGCACCTCGGCCGTGCGGCCGCGCAGCGCCGCCTGCGCCTCGGGCAGCTCCTTCTCGATCAGCCAGATGTAGGCGTTGACCGCGGTCAGCGACTGGCCGAGCTCGTCGTGCAGCTCGCGTGCGAGCCGGCGCCGCTCCTCCTCCTGCGCCGCCATGAGACGCGCCGAGAAGGCGGCCAGCTCCGCCTGCCGCTGGGCCAGGCTCGCGCGCGCGCGCCCGAGGATGCCGGCGCCGGCGATCGCGATGAGGGCCCCCACGCCGAGCGCCCCGACGGCGGAGACGACGGGCGCCCCGCCCAGCTCCGCGGCGGTCGCCCGGCTGGACACGATCGCGAAGCCCACGCAGACGAACGCGCCCAGAAGGATCATGCGCGGCGCGCTCCACGAGAAGACCACGGCGCAGCCCATGAGGAGGCAGACGAGCGAGGTCGCGACCAGCATGGGATTGCGGGGCCAGAGGTGGACGTAGAGGAGCGTGTTCGCGGCCGCGCCGAAGCCGAGCGTGAGGGCGAGGGGGTCCGCGCGCCGGGCACCCCAGCGCGTCAGGCTGGCGAGCAGGATGGCGAGCGCGAGGGTGGTGTGCGCCCCGTAGGCGACGAGGACCTTGTGCAGGCCCGCGGGCGAGTAATGCGCGTCGATGGGCAGGAACACGGCGACCGACACGAACACGATGAGCGCCGCGATCCGCACCGGCCGCAGCGTCTGGTCCCCCTGCCCGTCGCGCGGCTCCACGCTTCCGCTGAATAACACCAATCCGTCTGGATCTGGAGCGCTGCCCCTTCAGTGCTTCCCGAACTCGAGCACGACCCCCTTGCGCTGGGCGATGATGTAGGCCTCCATCGCCTTCAGGCGCGGGTCGTCGTCGGCCAGCGGCTTGCCGCGCGTCGGGTTCTGGATGCACCAGTTGATCATGTCGCGCAGGAGGGCGACCCGCCCGAGCTGCACCTGGAACTTGGGGTACGTCTCCGGGTGCGTGTTGGCGGCGTCGGGGTGGCACATGTCGCAGGAGACGCCGATCGTGCCGCCGAAAGCCTTCGCGTCGTGGAAGACGCGGCGGCCCTCCTGCACGAACTTCTCCGTCTCCGCCTCCCAGATGCGCTGGTCGCGCTCGGAGAAGGCGCCGTAGGTCTGGCCGCCCTGGATGTCGGCCGCGGCGGGCGGCCCCCCACCCTTCGGCTGGGCGGCGTCGGCGAGGCGCGCGGGCCCCTCGTCCCAGCCCGCGGCGGGGTTCTTCCGCCGCCACTCGCCCATGAGCGCGTCGATCGCGGCGCGCGCCTGCTCGGGCGTCGGCGTCTCGCCCTCCTTCACGCCGGGGATCTCGGCCGTCGTCTTCCCGTCGCAGAGCGCGACCACGAGATTGCCGCTCGGCGACGGCGACGCATCGTGGCGCCGTACGCCCGGGCGGGAGCGCGCGAGCACGATGCCGCCCAGGGCGAGCGGGAGGACGGCCAGCAGGTAGAGCGTCCTCTTCGGCATCATCGCGTCCCCTCCCCTAGTACGAGGGCAGCTTCGTCCGCGGCGGCGCGTCCTGCCTGGCGCTCGAGGTGAGATAGCTCGCGCGCACCGTGACCGGGTTGCGATCCCAGAGATTGTAGAGCTTGTTCACGAGCCCGCTCTCGAGCACGTCGACCGCGCCGTCGCCACAGCCGTCGAACTGGTCGAAGGGATCGGCGCGGTTCATCTGGATGGTGAGCTTGGGCAGACCCTCGGGCGCGTACGGCCACGGCCACGCCGTCGAGAGCATGCCGTGGAACTGGATGTTGTCGATGCGGTTGGTGAGCAGCTGGTGGGTGTGCCCGTGGATCACCGTCACGTGCCGGAACGGCTTCAGGATCGCCTGCACCTCCTCGGCGTCCTCGGTCCAGAAGTTCCACGGCCGGTAGTACTTGTAGAGCGGCGAGTGCGAGAAGACGACGAGCGGCGTCTTGTGGTCCACCTTGGCGAGATCGCTCTTGAGCCACGCGCGCCCCGCCTCGCCCACCTCGAAGCGCGACTGCACGCCGTTGTCGAGGCCGGCGACCGTCTGCATGCGCTCGGCCGGCGTCATGCCGCGCGCCGTCCAGAAGTCCTTCTCCTGGACGCTCATCAGGGTCACGAAGTGCACGCCCTTGTGGTCGAAGGAGTGCTGCTCGGGCCCGAAGAGCGCGCGCCAATGCTCGCCCATGTCGAGGAACCAGTCGTGCTCGCCGACCATCATGTGGACGGGCGCCTTGATGGTCTTCAGGATCTGGCGCCCGAGATCGAGCTCCTCCTTCCGGCCGAGCTGCGCGAGATCGCCGCCGAAGAGGACGAAGTCGGGCTGGGGGTCGAGGGTGTTCACGTCGTCGACCGCCTTGAGCGCGGCACGCAGGAAGCGGTCGTTCAGGCTGGCCGGGTAGAGGTGGGTGTCGGAGACATAGGCGAAGGTGAACGCGGGCTTGTCGCCCTCCGCCGCGCTGGCCACCTCGACCAGCTGGAAGCCATGGGGCGTGACCAGCCCCTTCGCCATCGCGAGCCCGGCCGAGAGCCCGGCGAGCTTCATGAACGAGCGGCGCGAGACGTGTCTCAGCCCTGCGAAGAGGGCGTCGCGCTCCTCGTAGTGCCTGGTCTCGATGCTCTTGTGCCCTCTACTCATAGGAGGTCCCTCCGCGTACGAGCACTCCGAAGGCGGCCGGCCGCGCCGGGTCGGGGGTCGGGGCGAGATCGCCCAGGTGGCCCTGCTTGCCCATGGCGACCGCGGTCTCGCGTTCGGGGCGCACGTTCTTGCGGGCGCGCTGGCGCGCCATCTCCTCTTTGGCGAGGGCGGCGAACTTCCTGCTCGTGAGCGACTCCATGAAGGCCACCAGGTCGTCGATCTCCGCCTCGGAGAGGCCGAGCCGCTGCATGCCGCCGTCGAGGTTCGGGTTCGGCACGCCGCCCTTGTTGTAGTGATCCATCACGTCCCAGAGCGTGGCGAGCGAGCCGTCGTGCATGTAGGGCGCCGTGATGGCGACGTTGCGGAGCCCGGGCGTCTTGAAGGCGCCGATGTCGTTCGCCTGCTTGGTGACCAGGAAACGCCCGAGCTCGGAGAAGTGGGTCTGGATGGCGAGCTCGTCCACCTGCTTCAGGTCTCCCGCGCGCACGGTGCCGGCCGCCTTGCGCGCCAGGTCGATGAAGTCGGTCTTGTGCGCGGCGATGCCGATGTTGTGGAACTTCTGGTCGGAGAAGAGCGGGCTCACGGTCGAGAAGGCGTGGCAGGCGTTGCAGCGGCCCTTGCCGTTGAAGAGGCCCCAGCCGCGCTTGGTAGCCGCGCCGATCGCCTTCTCGTCGCCCGCGATGAAACGGTCGAAGGGCGCGTCCCCGGCGTACTGGGTGCGCTCGAAGGCGGCGATCGCCGCGGCGATGTCGTCGTAGGTCGCGTCGTGGCCGAAGACGCGCGGGAAGGCCTCGCGGTACTCCGGGAGGGCGCGCACCTTGGCGACCACGTCGTCGGGCGACTTCTGGCCCATCTCGATCGGGTTCAGGATGGGGAGCTTCGCCTGCTCCTCGAGCGACGGCGCGCGCCCGTCCCAGAACTGGGTCGCGTTGAACATCGCGTTCAGTACCGTCGGGCTGTTGCGCTGCGGGCGCTGGGCGGGCGCGGCCACACCGTCGGGCACCGTCTTGTGGTCGACGAAGCCGCGCGCGGGGTCGTGGCAGGTGGCGCACGACACCTGGTCGTTCACCGACAGGCGCTTGTCGTTGAAGAGCTTGTCCCCGAGCGCGACCTTGTCGGGCGTGGGCGCTGCGGCGGGCGGCACGACGAGCTGGTAGAGGACCGGGGAGACGCCCGGGGGCAGCCGCCCCTCCAGCGCGGCGGCGAGGCCGGCGAGCGCGGCGGCGAGCGCCGCGGCGGCGAGCATGGGCCCGCTTGGGCGGTTCAGCATGGACCCTCCTCCCGCTACTGCCGCGCGTAGCGGCCCATCAGCTCGGCCTGGCCGAGCGTGTGCCCCTGGATGGCCTTCATGAGCGCCGCCTTGGTCGCGCTGGGCGCAAGCACGGGGACCATGTCGAGCGCGTAGAGCCTGAAGTAGTAGCGGTGGGGGCCGCCGCGTGGCGGGCATGGCCCGCCGTACCCCGTTCGGCGGAAGTCGTTCGTGCCCTGGCGGCTGCCGTCGTCGAGCGCCGGCGCGGGCCGCACGCCCTCGGGCAGGCTCGTCGCGGTTGCCGGCACGCCGTACAGCACCCAGTGGACCCAGGTGCCGGCGGGCGCGTCGGGGTCGTCGCACACGAGGGCGAAGCCCTTCGTACCCGGCGGCGGGTCGGTCCAGGCGAGCGCGGGCGAGAGGTCCTCGCCGTCGCAGGTGTGCTTGCGGGGGATCGTCTCCCCCGGCTTGAAGGCGCTCGACTTGAGCTCGAAGGCCATGGCTGCTCCTCCGGGTCGCGCCAGGGCGGCGGCGAGGGGTACCAGGAGGACGACGGCGCGACCGCACCCCATGCGGGCGAAGCTAGTCGGGCGGGCCGCGCCTGTCCAGGAGGCTTTCCCGCGACCCAACCTCCTAAAGTGCCTCGACTTCCCGGTCGATACTCGAGGAGCACCGCTCGGCCGGAAGGCCCGCGGTGCGCGCACTATGCGAGAGCGGGACGAGGGAGCGCTCCCCGGCGACGGGGGCGCGGCGTCGGAAGCGACCGCGGCGGCGTACGCCGAGGAGACGCGCCGCGCGATCCGCCACCGGCTCACGGTCGCGGTCGGGTTGTTTCTCCTCTTCGTCGGCCTGGTCGTGCTGCTCGAGCCGGTCTACCACCCCGAGCGCGGCCACACGCTGCGCGACATCTACGGGATCGAGATCGCGGTGTGCGCGCTCGGTCTGCTCGTCGAGCGGCTGTCCCTCCGTCGCCTCGGGACCGAGACCGTCGGCGCGCTCGTCTGCGCCTGCCTCTCCCTGCTGATGATCGGCTACAACGTGCTGGTCGGCGGGCAGGCCGAGCGCTGCGCCATGTTCCAGGTCTGCCTGCTGAGCGGCCTGGTTGTGCTCGTCCCCTGGGGGTGGCGGTCACAGCTCCTGGTTGCCACCGCCTCGCTCGGCGGCTTCGTCGTCGCAGCGCCCCGCCTGCCGGCCACCGACGCGCTCGTCTACTCGACCGTGGCGCTGCTCGCCGGCGCCGCAACCTCGGTCATCGGCACGGCGTTCCTCGACCGTTATCGCCACGACGCCTTCGTCCGCACCGCGCTGCTCGCGCTCGCCTCCGCGCTCACACGCGAGGAGGCGGAGACCGCCGCCGTGCTCGTCGACATCGGGGAGACGCTCAACGCGCACCTCGGCCAGCCCGACATGCTCGAGCGCGTGAACCGGCTCGTGGTCGAGAGCCTCGGCTGCGACTGGAGCAGCATCTTCGTCCTCGACGAGGCGCGCCAGGCGTTCCGCCTCCACTCGAACGTGGGCAGCAGCCCCGAGGTGGTGGGCGAGCTGGCGCAGCTCGAGTTTCCCTGGGGCAGCCTTCCCCTCCTGGACGCGCTCCGTCCGGGCGAGGTGCTCGAGCTCGCGATCACGGACGGGCGGGACCTGGTCCCGCCCGACATCCTGCGCCGCCTCGAGTCGGCCTCGGCACTGTGCGTGCCCATCTGCCGCCGAGAGGAGATCATCGGCACGCTCTCGAGCGGCTACCGCACGCGCACGGGGCCGTTCTCGGCCAAGCAGCGGCGCCTCGCCCTCGGCATCGCGCACGCCACCGCGGTCGCGCTCGAGAACGCCCGCCTGATCGCCGGCCTCCAGGCGGCGAGCCGGCTCAAGTCCGAGTTCGTCGCCACCATGTCGCACGAGCTGCGCACGCCGCTCAACGTCATCACCGGCTATTCCGACCTGCTTGCCGAGGGCACCTTCGGTCCGCTCACACCCGGGCAGCACGACACGATCGAGCGCGTGCGGCGAAGCGCCTTCGAGCTGCTCGAGCTGGTGAACGCGACCCTCGACCTCAGCCGCCTCGAGGCCGGCCGCGAGATGGTCGCGCGGGGGCCGGTCGACCTGGACGCCCTCTTCGCCGAGCTCGGGGGCGAGCTCGACCCCCTCGTGCCGCCCGCCGTCGTCCTCCACTGGGAGAGCGGCGTCGGCCGCACACCCGTGCTGACCGACCGGGTGAAGCTCAAGACGGTCCTGAAGAACCTGATCGGCAACGCCCTCAAGTTCACGCCGGCCGGACGCGTGGACGTGATCGCGTCGACCGCCGGTGGCGCGGTCACGATCGCGGTGCGCGACACGGGGATCGGCATCGCCGCCGAGCACCTCCCGGTGATCTTCGAGATGTTCCGGCAGGTCGACGGCTCGTCCACGCGCCGCTTCGGCGGCGTCGGGCTCGGGCTCTACATCGTGAAGCGCTTGGTCACGATCCTGGGCGGCCGCGTCGAGGTGCAGAGCACGCCGCAGGTGGGCTCGACCTTCACGGTCACGATCCCGGTCCGGGTCGCGCCCGAGGTGCGCGCGGCGGGCGCCTCGTCGAGAAGGCCCGCGGGATCGAGCGCTTCGCCCGAGTGACCTGATCCCGCGGCCGTCCACCTGAGCGTCGAGCGGCTGGCGAAGACGCTACGGGCGCAGCCGACGTAGCGCAGACCAGTTTCGTCAGTCTGCGACGACCTGGTGTCCCCGATCGGGCGACACCATCCAAATCTCAGCACAGCGTTCCGACGTGCCTGGCCGGTCGAGGCTGCGCACGCGGCAGTCGCAAGCTACCCGGGGCAGCAGACGAGGTCCGGGCGCGGGCAACAGAGGCTCGCGGCCTCGGCGACGCAGAACTCCGTCCAGCCGAGCGTTGGGTCGCAGCAGTTCGGATCCTGGTCGCAGACGTCGGCGACGCAGGGGTCGCAGCCAGTGGCACACTGGGCCGGGCCCGCAGTGCAAACATCGTGGCACTGGCAGGGCTGGGTCGTGGTGGTGGTGGAGGAGGTCGTGGTGGTGGTCGGTGGCTGAGTCGTGGTCGTGCTGGAGGTGGTGGAGGTCGTCGTGGTCGTCGGCGGCCGCGTCGTGGTCGTGCTCGAGGTGGTGGACGTCGTCGTGGTCGTCGGCGGCCGCGTCGTGGTCGTGCTCGAGGTGGTGGACGTCGTCGTGGTCGTCGGCGGCCGCGTCGTGGTCGTGCTCGACGTGGTGGACGTCGTCGTGGTCGTCGGCGGCCGCGTCGTGGTCGTGCTCGACGTGGTGGACGTCGTCGTGGTCGTCGGCGGCCGCGTCGTGGTCGTGCTCGACGTGGTGGACGTCGTCGTGGTCGTCGGCGGCCGCGTCGTG
>VBKJ01000149.1 GCA_005879795.1 Deltaproteobacteria bacterium | reverse complement strand
GCGTGGTCGTCGGCAGAACCACGGTGGTGGTACTGAGCGTCCGGGCCGTGGTGGTGGTCGGGATGGTGAGCGTCGAGGTGGGGAGGACGACGGTGGTGGTGCTGAGGCCGATCGCCGTGGTGACGTCCTCGCGCGGCCACGTCGCCCCCGAGGCGTCGAGTGGGAAGGCCAGCGAGAGCGCTGCTAGGACGACCAGGCCGCGCGGCCCAGCGGGAGCCTTCATTTGGACGCGTTCACGCGGGTTGCGGGGCGCGATCAGGACGCGCCCGGTGGGGACCGTACGGCCGGGCCTGAAAGCCGTCAATCCCGGTTGGTAGTGTTTGCGAGAGACACACCGCGCAGACGCCGTGTCACGAGGTGGCACCTGAGGCGGCGCTCGTCTTGACGCTCCACTCGCTCCCGGACCATCCTCGCGCGTGCTGGACGCGCGGCCAGAAGCGATCCTCGCGATCCTGCGCTCCGCGAGGTCCGCCTCGCCGGACCCGCCGCTCGGCGAGGTGCTGGAGGCGTTCCGGCGGCAGTGGCTCGCCCTCGCCCGCAAGCGCTTTCCGAAGCTGCAGGACGACGTCGAGGACGCGGTCCAGAGCGGCTCGCAAAGCTCGTCTCAGGAGAGAAGCTGGACGGCCCGAAGGACGTCGCCCGCCTCGAGTCCCTGGGCCCGGAGCCTTTTCGTCCACAGGGTGCTGGACCTCGCCCGCGAGAGAGGCTGCCGGCGGACCCGGCGGGCGTACCTCGCCTCCCCCGACGAGTATCCCGAAGAGGTGCTGCGGAACGGGCTGCCAGGGGATCGCCCCACCCCGGAGGAGATGACCGCCTACCGGGAGCGTCTCGAGATCGTGGCGCGGTGCGTGGAGACGCTGGACGTCGCCCGGCTGAATCGAGGACCTGCCCGAGAAGGAGATCGCGCTGCGGCGACCTCTCCATCCTGCAGGACGGAGTTTTCCCTCACCCAGATCCTCGACCGCCCGCTCACAGGCCGCGTCTTCTTCGAGGAGGTCATCCGACGAAGTCGGCCGCCCGACCAAGTCCAGCTTCTCTTCCAGCGCCGCGTCACCCGCCGCACCCCGGACCGCTCCCGCATCCGGGGTCATCACTCTCGATCCGTATCCCGGCCGCGTGCTGCGGGCTGGTGGGCCTGAAGATCACGCGCGACCGGAACCCCGGCGGCGGGGAGGATGCCGAACGGGCGATCGGCTTCGTCGTCGAGCACCTCGTGAGCCGCACCGTCCGGGACAGCGCCGCCATGCTCGACGCGACGGGGTATCCCGAACCGGCCAGCCCCCATGCGCCGCCGCCGAAGGCGTGCCCCGTACATGGAAGAGATCCGCACGCCGCCCGGGCGCCTGCGCATCGCCTTCTCCGCCGAGACCCCCGACGGCCACGCGATCGACCCGGAGATCGAGGACGCGCTCGAGCGGGTCGCGAAGTGACGTCTTTCTGACGCCAATGCGCGGCACCGCGCTCCCCCGGATCGGCGACCTGGGGCCCGGGCAGGATCCGCGCGAGCTGAACCGCAAGCAGGCGCGCGCCCTGCCCTTCACGCCGCCCTTCAACCTGACCGGACAGCCGGCGATCTCGCTGCCGCTCGTCCACACCGCCGACGGCCTGCCGCTCGGCATGCAGCTCGTCGGGCGCTATGCGGACGAGGCACCCTCTTCCGCCTCGCGGCGCAGCTCGAGCAGGCGCACCCGTGGCGGGGACGGAAGCCGCGGGTCTGGGGCTGACCTGCATCTGGAATCGACTGGAGAACCCGCGCCGGCTGATGTGGGCCAACGACTTCCCGCACAGCGACTCGACGTGGCCGTGGTCCCGGGAGGTGCTTGCCCGGCACGCGGCCCACCTGAGCGAGGCGGAGCGCGACCTCGTCCTGCCCGACAAAGTGGCGGAGCTCTACGGGGTCGAGGGCGTCTGAGCGCGCGTCTCGGCGTCGAAGCGATCGACGGCGAAGGTGCCGACCGGGGCGGGCAGCCCCTTCACCTCGAGGGGCGGCAGGGCGTGGAGGGTGAAGCGCGGGTCGAGCGCGTCGCGTACCGCCGCGGTGACGAGGACGTCGACGGCGTGCGCCCGGGTCAGCTCCTGGACGCGCGCGGCCAGGTTCACGGCGCTGCCGATGACGCCGTACTCGATCAGCTCGGCGCTGCCGATCACCCCCGCGACCACCGTGCCGCGATGGATGCCGACGCCCATGGCGAGGGCCGGCAGGCCGTCGGCGGCGAGCGCCGCGTTGTAGTCGGCCAGCGCCGCCCGCATCGCGAGCGCGGCGTGCGCGGCGTCGTTGGTCTGCCAGGGGTTTTCCTCGAGCGCCCCGAAGAGTGCCAGGATGCCGTCCCCGATGAACTTTGCGACGTGGCCGCGGTGATTGGTGATCGCCCGGCTCAAGCGCTCGAAGTAGCCGTTCAGGATGCGCACGAGGAGGTCCGGATCGAGATGCTCGGCGAGGGCCGTGAAGTCCTTCAGGTCGGCGAACAGGACCGTCACCTCCTTCTTCTCCGAGCGCGTCGACACCCCCTGCGCGATGATGTCCTCCACCACCTGGGCGGGCGCGAAGCGCGCGAACGCCTGCTGCAGCGACTCGAGGCTCCCCGCCGCGGCCGCCAGGCGCTCCTCCAGGGCCGCGGCCGTCCGCCGCGTGTGGCCGAGCCAGAGGACGAGCGCCACCACGACGGCGGCCAGCGCCGCCGCGAGGATCAGCACGCGTCGATCACCACGCTCATCCGGCAGACGGCGTTGGCGAGCGCCGCGATGCCGACCGCCTCGAGGACCTCTTCCGGGCTGAGCCCCTGGGCGACCTCGCGCGTGCGCCGCTGGATGGCGGCCGGCTGGTAGCGCACCGTCTCGCGCGCGAAGGGCAGCAGGCGGGCCTCGCGCGCATCGAGCCGGGGCGAGCCCAGGTTGGCCAGGATGCCGTCGAGCTCGGCCGGCGGGAGCCCCTCGGCCGCCAGGAGGCGGCGCGCCTCGCCCTCGCCGTGCGCGCAGCCGAGCGCCCTCGCGATCACCGCCAGCATGAGCGTCTTCGTCCGCCGGGGCAGGACCGCCGAGGCCCAGGCGCCGTCGATCGTCCGGCGGAGCACCCCGGCGGCGGGGGAGCCGTCGAGCGCGGCGACCACCGCCGCGCACGGCCCGTCGTCCGGGTGCGGCGCCGGCTCCGGCGCCCGCGGCCGCGGGCGCATGCGCCACGCGAGGAGCGGCCGCACGAGGCGGAAGACCGGGCTCGCGACGAACGACACGAGCGGCTCCGGGGGCAGAGCCAGGAGCGTCCCGACGCGGTTCGTGATGGCGTTGCCCGCCGCCGCGAAGACGACCTCCGCGGCGGCCGCGCGGCTGAACCCGGCACGGACCAGCGCCTCGAAGTCGGCGCCGCCGGGCCGGGGGTTCGCGCGCGTCAGCCGCCGGGCCAGGTCGAGCGCCGCCCGCGCCGCCGGCGTCAGCTCGCCGACCTGCCCATCGCGCACGAGCGCATCGATGTACTCGTCGCGCTGGCCGAATATCTTGAGCACCGCGCGCTGGACGCCGTAGCAGTAGCGGCAGGAGTTCTCCTGGCTCACCACCAGCGTGACCAGGTCGCAGACCTCGAGCGGGGCGTGGGCGATCGGCCGCTTGATGATCTCGCACAGCCCCCGCACGAGCCACGGGCTCGGCGCCAGGCGCGCGAGCCAGCCGGGCACCGCGCCGACGGCCTTGCGTACCTCCGCCCGCAGGGCGGGCGGCACGGGGGCGACCGGCACGATGCACTCGCCCCACTCGAGGTTCGCCGCTGCTGCGGAAAGGCCCATCGGGGCGGCTCTACGCGGCTCGCGTCAGACCCTTCGGCCCGTACCGCTCGATGACCTCCCCCTCTGCCGCGAAGCGTCGTTGCGTACCATGGGACCCCCCTCCTCGCTGGCCGCTCGTATGCCGGCGAGGGTCGTGCGGTCAAGAGAACATCGATGGTGGTCGGGCGAGGGCGGGGCCCTCGGAGCGCCCCGGAGCCGGCTCCTGGGGGCATAGTCACGTAAGTTGGTGAGCGTTAGTCACCACGAGGCGGTACGAAGTCGAGCGCATCGGCAGCGCCCGACCTCGCCGCGAGCCTCCTCTGCGAACGGTGGCCCCGTGGCTCGTCCGGGAGGTCGCGTGAGGTGTCAACCTTCCGCCCCACACCATCGTCGGTTCACGCATGACGAGGAGCGGCAGCACGATAGTCGGACGAAGGGCTCTGTTCGTCGCCGTGTCGGCGGCATGGGTGTGCGGGATGGCGGCCCCGACCCTGGCGGCGTTCCCGGGCGAGCTGCAGGCCGGGACGCGCGTCGAGGTCAAGGGCCGGCTCGTCGGACCGAGGGCCGTGGCGGCGGACCTGATCGAGATCGACACCCGGCAGGGGGAGGAGGACGGTCTGGGCGGTGTCATCGAGAGCGTCGATGCGACGGCCAGGACACTCGCCGTAATGGGAATCAAGATTTCAACGTCGGCCGAGACCGCGCTCGCCGGCGAGAGCCGCGAGCCCATCGTGTTCGCCGACTTCAAGCAAGGGCAGTGGATCTCCGTGGATGGAACGCTCGGCGCGGACGGTGTCCTCAAGGCGAGCGAGGTCCGCATCAAGCCGCCGAAGCAGCAGGGGTCGCGTGCGACGAAGCTCGAGGGCCGCGTGAGCCAGGTAGATGGCGCGCGGAACACCTTCACCCTGCTCGGCGCGACGGTGACGGTGACGCCGCAGACGGAGATCGTCAAGAAACAACCGGGCGGCGGCGGCCAGTAGCGGGCTGCATGGGAATTGCCCTGGGAGACCTCCGGCAAGACGCAGGGTGCGCTGAACGTAGGAACGGATGATGCGCTCGAGGTCACGCCTGGTACCACCGCTTGGCGTTCTCCTCCTCTCGCAGCTTCCTCTCCCGCCGACGCCCGACTCGATGGCCTCGGAACCTCCGCGTGTAGCGACTGACGATTCCCGCCGGGCGGCGCCTGCCGCTCCGGTACGGACCTCCGGCCCCCAGGTGAAGCGCGCGCCCTTCGAGCAACCCGTCACGGCCCCAGCGCCCGCCGGCCTCGACGGGAAAATCCCGCTCGAAGGGCAGAGCGCGTTCGCGGCGATCACCGCCGCGGAGAAGGAGGTCACACGGCGCTGGCGCGACACCGTGTTGCCGAAGCTCGGGCAGCCCGCCGCGGGCGCGGCGCCGCTCGGTGAGAGGATGTACGCGTACCTGACGAAGAATCCTGAGGGCAGAGGCCGCAACCACACGGTCATCTCCGAGGAGGACCTGGGCAGGATCAAGCGCGTCCTCGACGATATCCGTCGCAAACGGCTGCCGGGAGCCCCGGCGCCCCCCGAGAAGCTCTCGCTGGCGCTCGAGGAAGCGGTCGAGCTTGGGCTCGAGAAGAACCTGCCCCTCCAGATCACCAGGCTGAACGAGGACGCGCTGGAGACCGAGATCGCGAGGGCCAAGGCGATCTTCCATCCGCTCGTCGGCGCCAGCTTGACCGCGTCGCGTAGGAAGGAGGTGGGGATAGAGAGGCTGAACGATGACCGCATCATCCTGGACGGTCGGCGCATCTCGGACACCAGCATCCGCACGCCCGCCGCCTTCATCAGCGAGAACATCCCCACGGGAGGCAACATCGGTGTGGAGGGCTTCTTCAGAAGGACGGATACCGCCGGAGAGCGACCCCCTCGCGAGTTCGTGTCGAACTACACCGTCAGGATCCTGCAGCCGCTCCTGCGCGGGGGACGCATCTACGTGGCCACCCGGCCGATCAAGGACGCCGAGTACGATTGGCGGATCGCCGCGGCGCAGCTTCAGGCCGACATCCTGACGGTCATGGCCCTGACCAAGGCCGCCTACTACAACGCCATCCTCGCGGACCTGATCATCGACGTCGCGCAGGACGCGCTCGCGAGGGACGAGGCCCTGATCGAAGCGTCCAATGCCCTCTTCAAGGCCCGCCTGGTGACCAAGCGCGACGTCTACAGCGCCGAGATCATCCGCGCGCAGGATGCGGAGACGCTCGCGAGGGCCGAGGGGAACCGCCAGCTGGCACAGAACGCCCTGAGCGACGTCCTCGGCGTGCCCATCGGCACGGAGACGCAAGTCCGGCACGAGGCGATCGACTTCCAGCCCATTCCATCGGATCTGGAGACGTGGATCGCCCTGGCCAACGAGCGCCGACCGGAGATCATGGCCGCCGACGAGGCTCTCAAGAAGAGCTGGCTGAACGTCCGGGTGGCGCAAAATGGCCTCCTGCCGAACGTCGATCTCACGGCCGCGTACGGCAGGACACAGACCGGGACGACGGTCGGTCGCGCGTTGGATTTCCGCGGCGACGAATGGGCGGCGGGATTGCTCTTCTCATATCCGCTCGGAAATGTCGCCGCGCGATCCCTTCTCTCGCGGGCGAGGATCGAGCACACGCGTTTCGAGACCCAGCTCGCGCAGACGAAGCGGCTCGTCGAGCTGCAGGTCCGGACCGCCGAGATCAGGCTCCGGACGAGCCTGGAGCGCATGAAGCCGCTCGCCGTGAGCGTGGAGCAGGCGGAGGGCAAGCTGGAGATCGCCCGGGCGCGGTTTGCCCTCGGCCAGGCCACCAACAAGGACGTTACCGACGCCCAGGAGGACATCCGCGACGGGGAGATCGACTTGCTCAGATCGATCGTCGACTACGATATCGGCTTGGCCGAGCTGGAGGCGAGCATTGCAGGCCAAATTTAGAGTTCGGATGACGCGCATCGGGGGCCGCGCGCGGTCGGTGATCGACGAGGGGATCGGGCGGCGGCTCGGGTTGCTCTTCGAAGCGATTGGGCAGCGGCTCCGGCCGCTGCGCGAAAGGATCGAGCAGCCACTCCGGCCGGTGGTCGAGGACATCGAGCGGCGGCTCCGGCCGCTGAGCGAGGACATCGAGCGCCGGCTCCGGCCGGTGCGCGAGCGGCTCGCGGACGCGGGGGTGGTGCTCCGCCCCCGCCACTGGGCGGCGATCGCG
This sequence comes from Deltaproteobacteria bacterium, assembly GCA_005879795.1. Taxonomy (NCBI): domain Bacteria; kingdom Pseudomonadati; phylum Myxococcota; class Myxococcia; species Deltaproteobacteria bacterium. The sequence goes on along the minus strand of VBKJ01000149.1, from coordinate 37,697 downwards.
GCTGCCCTCGGGGTGATCGCGGTCTACTTCTCGCTCGGCTCGGGTGTGCAGCTGAAGGCCGAGGACCTCTTCGAGGTCTGGCCCGGGGAGTTCGTGGCCAAGATCACGGAGCCCGGGGAGCTGCGGGCGCTCGACTCGGCCACGATCAGCGCCGCGAAGGACCTCACGATAATCTACCTCATCCCCGAGGGAACGTACGCCAAGAAGGGCGACGTGCTCGCCCGCTTCGACCCGGGCAAGTACGAAATGCAGCTCGAGGAGGCGAAGGCCGCCCGCGACGTGTCGGAAGCCGATCTGCACAAGGCCGAGACGGACCTGGAGGCGCAGCGGCACCGGCTGCAGTCCGAAATCGCCCGCTTCGAGACGGAGGTCCGCTTCGCCCAGCTCGACCTGGACGAGCTCAAGAAGCGGCCGCTCCCGAGCGAGCTCACGCAGGCGCAGATGGAGGTGCGGCGGGCACAGCTCGCCTTCGATAACGCGGAGGCAAAGCGGAAGCTGCTCCCGGGGCTGGTCGAGAAGGGGTACATCACGCGGGAGACGCTCGAGGACGCCGAGCTGAAGGCCCTCGAGGCCAAGACGACGTTCCAGGCGGCGCAGTTCAACCTCCAGCGGGTGAAGGCCGGGGCCACCCGGGCCGAGCTCGAGCGGGCGACTGTCCGGCTCGAGCAGGCGCAGTTCGCCCTCGAGAAGGCCAAGCGCGGGATGGCTTCGCAGCTCGAGTCCTACGAGGCCGGCGTCGAGCGCGAGAAGGCCAACATCGCGCGCGCCGAGCAGCTCATCCGGACCGCCGAGACGAGGCTCAAGGTGAAGGAGATCACGGCCCCGAAGGACGGGGTCGTGGTCTACGCCAAGGCGAGTGAGAACAAGGGGAACGATAAGATACAGCTCGGCATGATCCCCTACGAGGGCCAGCCGATCCTTTACCTGCCGGACCCCTCGACCATCGTCGCAGACACGGAGGTGAACGAGGTCGACATCAGCAAGGTCCAGGTGGGCGGACCGGCCGAGCTCAAGCTCGACTCGCTCCCGGGAGTGACCTTCCGCGGCACGGTGCTGAAGATCGGGTCGCTCGCGAGGATGAAGCTGACCCCGGCGGGAACACCCTCCGGCGTCAAGGTCTTCGACGTGACCGTCAAGGTCGATGACAAGGACGAGCGGATCCGGCCGGGCCTCTCCGCGAGCGTCGGCATCATCGTCGAGCGCCGCGACCACGCGCTCTCGGTCCCGCTCTCCGCTGTCCTCGCGCGCGGCGGGAGCCAGGCGGTCCTGGTGCCGTACGGGAGGCGGATCGAGGAGCGCAAGGTCGTGCTCGGCCCGAGCAACGAGCACCTGGTGGTGGTGGAGGAGGGGCTGCGCGAGGGCGAGCGTGTGCTCGTGAATCCTCCGCCAGCCGACCGCGCCTGAGATGCTGATCGACGCCACGGAGCTCCGCAGGAGCTACTGGACGGGCGCGACCGAGGTCCCAGCGCTGCGCGGCGTGGACCTCGCAGTGGAGCGGGGCGAGTTCCTCGCCATCATGGGACCGTCGGGGTCAGGCAAGTCGACGCTCCTCCACCTCCTCGGCTGCCTCGACCGGCCGAGCGGGGGCCGCTACCGCCTCGATGGCGTGGCCGTCGAGCAGATCGAGGACACCGAGCTCTCGCGCATCCGCAACCGGAAGATCGGCTTCGTCTTCCAGGCCTTCAACCTGATCTCGCAGCACGACGTCCTCGAGAACGTCGAGCTGCCGCTCGTGTACGCCGGGGTCGCGCGCCCCCTCCGGCGCGAGCGGAGCCTCGCCATCCTCCGCGAGGTCGGCCTCGAGAGGAGGGGGCGACATCGGCCGACGGAGCTCTCGGGCGGAGAGATGCAGCGCGTCGCCATCGCGCGCGCCCTCGTCGTCGAGCCGCTGCTCCTCTTCGGCGACGAGCCGACCGGGAACCTCGACAGCAAGACGGGCGAGGACATCATGAAGCTCTTCGTCGACCTGAACCGCCGGGGGACGACGATCGTGCTGGTGACGCACGATCCCGATGTGGCGGCCTACGCGCAGCGGACGATCCACATGCGCGACGGCCACATCGTGAGCGACTCGAAGCAGCCGCCCGCGGCGGCGGCGCCGGGGGCCTAGGAGGCCGTCCGAGTAATCATGGCGGCTGCGGCGAACGATCCGGGGGCTGCGAGCGGCGTGCTCGCTCCTCCCTCCTGCGGCGACCAACTCCCGGCGCGCGTCCCGCGCGCCGCACCTCGTCGGTCGTCGCTGCGCTTGCCGCTCTCGCTCCCCGGCTCGTTCGCCTCGCTCACCATGATTACTCGGACGGACTCCTAGAGGGAGACCGACCCTGCACTGGTCCGACAGCATCGACATTGCCATCAGGGGCCTCCTCGTGCGCAAGCTTCGCACCCTGCTCAGCACGCTCGGGATCGTATTCGGGGTGGCGGCGGTCATCTCCATGATGTCGATCGGCGAGGGCGCGCGGCGGGAGGCGACCGAGCAGATCAAGCTCCTCGGGACGAACAACATCCGCGTGAAACGGCTCGAGCTGACGGGCGAGATGCGAGCGGAGGCGGAGCGCCGCTTCTCGCGCGGCCTCACCTACGACGACGCGCTCCTCGTCCGGGACCGGCTGCCCGGCCTGCTAGGCGTCGCGCCCGTCAAGTTCCTGGACCAGGAGGCGCGCTTCGGGGCTCGCCAGGGCGTCGCCCAGGTCGTCGGCACGACCCCGGAGTATCAGGATGTGACGAACTTCCGGGTCGGCCAGGGGCGCTTCCTCTCGCCCTTCGACCTCCGGGACAGCAAGAGGGTCTGCGTGCTCGGTTCCGAGCTGAAGCAGGACCTGTTCGGCTATGCCGACGCGCTCGGGGCTGCGCTCACCATCGGTCAGAGCTCGTGCCAGGTGGTCGGCGTAATGGAGCCGAAGCTCATCCGCGAGGGCCGGGGGGCCGTCATCAAGCTACGGAACATCAACCGCGACGTCTACCTCCCGATCACGACCGCGCTCCGGCGCTTCCCGCGCACCGGCGACCCGGCGGCCATCGAGGAGATCGCGGTCCGCGTCGCCGACGCCTCCCAGCTCTCCGTGACCGCTCGCGCGATCCGGGGGATCGTCGGCCCGCAGCACCGCGACGTGGAGGACTACGAAGTGATGGTGCCCGAGGAGCTTCTCGCTCAGGCGCAGCGGACCCAGCGCATCTTCAACATCGTCATGGGGTCGATCGCGGGCATCTCGCTTCTCGTCGGCGGCATCGGCATCATGAACATCATGCTCGCGAACGTGTCGGAGCGAACGCGCGAGATCGGCGTGCGTCGCGCCATCGGCGCGTCGAAGCGTGACGTGCTGAGGCAGTTCCTCATCGAGACGGTGCTCGTCTGCCTCGCCGGGGGCACGATCGGCACCGTGATCGGCTTCGGGATGGCCAAGGGCATCACCCTCTACGCGGGGTGGGCTACGGCCTTCTCCCTCGTGAGCGTGCTCATCGCCTTCGGAACCGCCGCCTCGGTGGGGCTCCTCTTCGGGCTCTTCCCCGCTCGCCAGGCGGCCGAGCTGCACCCCGTGCAGGCGCTGCGCTTCGAATGACGCACCCCCTGCCCCAACCGCGGCGGCGCTCCGCTCCCGCGGCCCCGCGCGGTCAGTCGTCGTCCTCCAGCTCGGCGAGCGTGTTTCGCTGGGCGGGCGTCAGGACCCTTCGCATCTCCAGCAGCATCGTCACCCGTGCCTTGCCGAGGTTGGCACGGGCCTGCTCGAGCGCATCGACCTCGGCCAAGACCCGCGCGTCGTCCGCCCGATCATCCCCGAGCAGCGTATCGAGTCGGGTCTTCGCCTTGTTGACCTCTGCGTCGAGGTCGGTGAGCGCGCCCTGATGGCGGGCAAATATCTGCTCGAGGTACCGCACCTCGTCGTCGCTCATCTGGAGCTTCTCGCGAACCTTCTCCTTCTTCCAGAACTTGCCGTGGTGCTTTCCGAGACCACCACCCGGCCAGTCTGCGTGGGCGGTCGCCGCTGATACGATGAGGGTGACGGTCAGAACCAGGGTACTGATCCGCTGCGTCATTCGCTGTCCGTTCCTTCCGGCTCCCATGCTCACCTGCACGACGACCGACGCGAGCCGAAGGTTGACGCCGGCCGAGCCATCGGCGGGGCCCTACCTCCCTGTCCGGGTGAGGCGACGGGACGATGAAGGACGCAGCCGGGCGGCCCGACCGCCGGTGCCGGCTGGCGGCGACCGCCCTACTCCCACTCGATGGTCGCCGGCGGCTTCGAGGAGATGTCGTACACGACCCGGTTCACGCCCTCCACCTCGTTGATGATGCGGCTCGAGAGCCGGGCGAGGAGGTCGGCGGGGAGCCGCGCCCAGTCGGCCGTCATGCCGTCGGTCGAGGTGACGGCGCGGACGGCGATCACGTTCTCGTAGGTGCGCTCGTCGCCCATGACGCCCACCGTCTTGACCGGCAGGAGGACGGCGAACGCCTGCCAGAGGTCGTCGTGGAGGCCGGCCGCGCGGATCTCCTCCTGTACGATCGCATCCGCGCCGCGCAGGATCGCGAGCCGCGCGGCATCGACGGGGCCGATGATGCGGACGGCGAGCCCGGGCCCCGGGAAGGGCTGGCGGCCGACGATCTCCTCCGGCACCCCCAGCACGCGCCCGAGATCGCGCACCTCGTCCTTAAACAGCTCGCGCAGCGGCTCGAGCAGCTCGAGGCGCATCCGCTCGGGGAGGCCGCCCACGTTGTGGTGGCTCTTGATGGTCGCGGAAGGGCCGCGCACCGAGACGGACTCGATGACGTCGGGGTAGAGCGTTCCCTGGGCAAGGAAGCCGGCGCCGGGGATGCGCTTCGCCTCCTCCTCGAACACCTCGATGAAGGTGACGCCGATGGTGCGCCGCTTGCGCTCGGGATCCTCGACGTCGCGCAGGTTGCGGAGAAAGCGCTCCCCGGCGTCGACGTGGCGCACGTCGAGCTCCATGGTGTCGCGGAAGACCCGCAGCACCTCCTCGGCCTCGCCGGCGCGCAGGAGGCCGTTGTCGACGAAGATGCACGTGAGCCGCTCGTCGATGGCGCGGTGGATGAGGGCGGCGGTCACGGCCGAGTCGACGCCGCCCGAGAGCCCGCAGATGACGCGCCGGCCACGGAAGTTGCGCAGCACCTGCTTCCCGTCGACGCTGTGGGTGACCTCGGGGTGGAACTGGAGGCCGTAGATGGGGCGCTCGCGGTGGCGGAAGGCGGCGTGCGGGGAGTTGTCGCTCGCGGCGAGGGTCTCGAACGCGTCGGGGAGCGACGTCATCTGGTCGCCGTGGCTCATCCACACGCGCGTCGAGCGGCCGCCCAGCGCGAGCAGCGGGTCGAAGCGTGTGATGCGCAGGTCGGCGGGGCCGAACTCCTTGCGCGTGGCGCGTTGCACCTCGCCGCCGAAGGCTCGATTGAGGACGCCCATCCCGTAGCAGATGCCGAGGACGGGGGGCGTGCCCGTCATGAGCGTCTCGAGGACGGCGGGCGCCGGCCGGGGCGCGTCCTCGTCGTACACGCTGGCCGGGCCGCCCGAGAGGATGATGCCCTCGGGCGCCAGGCGGCGGAGCGCGTCGAGCGGCAGGTCGAAGGGGTGGATCTCGCAGTAGACGCGCAGCTCGCGCACGCGCCGGGCGATGAGCTGCGTGTACTGCGAGCCGAAGTCGAGGATCAGGATCATTTTGACCTGGGGGCCCGTCCAGTGCTCACTCGCTCCGCGCTTCCGATGCCCCCAGACCCCGTCGGCCAAGCGTGAGCGCTCTCGCGCTCGGCCTCCGTCCGAATTCGGCTACTCGAGGCGATAGTTGGGGGCCTCTTTCGTGATGTAGACGTCGTGCACGTGGCTCTCCTTGAGCCCGGCCGGCGAGACGCGCACGAAGCGAGCGTTCCGGCGCAGCTCGGCCAGGCTGCCCGCGCCGAGGTACCCCATCCCGGCGCGCAGCCCGCCCACCAGCTGCTGCACGATGAAGGAGAGCGCGCCCTTGTACGGCACGCGGCCCTCGATGCCCTCGGGCACGAGCTTCGTGCCGAGCTCGTCGGCCTCCTCGTCCTGGAAGTAACGGTTGCGGCTGCCCTCGCGCTCGCGCATGGCCTCGAGCGATCCCATGCCGCGGTAGAGCTTGTAGGTGCGCCCCTGGTAGAGGATGGTCTCGCCCGGGCTCTCCTCGGTGCCGGCGAAGAGGCCGCCGATCATCACGGTGTCCGCGCCGGCGGCGAGCGCCTTGGTCACGTCGCCCGAGAACTTGATGCCGCCGTCGGCGATGACGGGCACACCCGCGCGCCCCGCGGGCCCCACCGCGTCGGCGATCGCGGTGAGCTGCGGCACCCCCACGCCCGAGACGACGCGCGTGGTGCAGATCGAGGCCGGGCCCATGCCGACCTTGACCGCGTCCACGCCGGCCTTGACCAGCGCGGCGCTGCCCTCGGCCGTGGCGACGTTGCCGGCGATCAGGTCGACCTTCGGAAAGGCGCTCTTCACGGCGCGCACGGTCTCCAGGACCGCGTCCGAGTGCCCGTGGGCCGTGTCGACCACCAGCACGTCCACGCCGGCGCGCACGAGCGCCTCCGCGCGCGCCTCGCGGTCGGGGCCGGTGCCGATCGCGGCCCCGACGCGGAGCCGCCCGAGGTCGTCCTTGGCGGCGTTGGGGTAGCGGATCGCCTTCTCGATGTCCTTGACCGTGATGAGGCCGCGGAGCTGATTCCGCTCGTCGACCACCGGCAGCTTCTCGATCCGGTAGCGGTGCAGGATCTCCTTCGCCTCCTCGAGCGTGACGCCCGGCTGGGCGGTGACGAGCCGCTCCTTCGTCATCACCTCGCCCACGGTGCGGTCGAGACGCTTCTCGAAGCGCAGGTCCCGATTGGTCAGGATGCCGACCAGCTGGCCGCCGCGGGTGACCGGCAGGCCGGAGATGCGGTAGCGCTGCATGATCGAGAGCGCCTCGGCGATCGGCTGCTCGGGGTGCACCGTCACCGGGTCGACGATCATGCCGCTCTCGGACTTCTTCACCTTCTCGACCTCGAGGGCCTGGGCTGCGACGGCCAGATTGCGGTGGATGACGCCGAGACCGCCCTCCTGCGCCATCGCGATCGCCGTCCGCGCCTCCGTGACCGTATCCATGGCCGCGCTGAGGAGCGGGATGTTGAGCCGGATCGAGCGCGTGAGCGGGCTCGAGACGTCGGTGTCGCGCGGCTGAATGGCCGAGGCGGTGGGGACGAGCAGCACGTCGTCGAAGGTGAGGCCCTCGCGCAGCTCAGACGGCACCATGCGCCCTCCCCCAAACGCGCGAAGGGGCCCACCCGGCGTCGCGGATGAACCCCTTCGGATGTGCCATGGTGTTTCTTAGCAGGCGCCCGGGGGTGGAGCAAGGTGCGCTTGCGACGCGGACGCCGACTAGCGTGCTGCAGCCAGCCGATCCTCGATGCGCGCGAGCTGCTGGCGGAGTGCCCAGAGGTTCGGTTCATCGGGGTGCTTCTCGATCACGTCGCGCAGCGCGGCCGCGGCCCGGTCGAGCTGACCGAGACCCTCGTAGGCCGAGGCGAGCCCGACCTGGTCCTCGACGGCGTACATCCCGCGGGGGTTCTGGGCCAGCGCGCGCTCGAACGCCGCCACGGCCTCGGCCGGGTGCCCGAGCGCGAGCTGGCAGCGGGCGACGCCGAGCGGCAGCTCGGCGCGGATGTCGAAGAACTCGTCGAACGCGCGGTCCGTCTCCGGGGCCGGCGTCCCCTCGAGCCGCTCGAAGATCGCGAGCGCCTCGGCGGGGCGGCGGTTGCGCAGCAGGTTCCACGCGTGCTCGAGGTCGACGATGTGCGTGAAGTCGCCGTCGGGGTGGTCGCGACGCAGGCGCTCGAGGGCCTCGCGGGTGGCCGAGAAACGGTCGTGCTCGAGGAGGCTCCGCGCGGCGAGGTACTGGTAGATGTGGCGGAAGCCCTCGCTGCCATTCCGCGCCAGACGCGCGAAGTTCTCCGGCGCGTCCGGGGCGCCCTGCGCATAACTATCGAGCTCGTGCGCGAGCGTCGCATACGCGGGGACCGGGTCCTTCACGGACGCGAACATCCGGCCGAAGGCCCGCACCGCCTCCATCGGCTCGCCCCAGCTCCAGTGGATGCGGGCGACGAGCGCGTGCGCCACCGGCACGAACTCGCTGTCCGGCTGCTCGCGCACCATGCGCTCGAAGGCGGCGCGCGCCCCGGGAAGATCGCCCCGCTCCATCAGCTCGAGGCCCTCGCGCAGCGCGGGCGCCTGCTCGCCGAGATAACCAGCGTAGTGGCGGAGGAGCTTCTGGAAGGCGTCGAGCGCCGCCGTGGCGTCTCCGCTCCGCAGCCGGCTGCGCGTGAGGTTCCACTGTGCCGCTCCGGCCTCGGGGCCCGCGGGATCGTGAGCGACCACCCAGGCGAAGCTCTCGGCCGCGGCGCGGTACTGTCCGGCGTGGAAGGACTGCTCCGCGGCGGCGTAACGCCGCGCGACATCCGCCGGGCCCGCCGGCTCGGGCGCGCCCTGCGGAGCGGGAGGCACCTCACCCACCTCGACCGGCGCCGTGAGGAACCGCCGCGTCTCCTGGACGGGAAGGCGCCGGCCGACGACCCAGGTAAGCGCGCCGCCGCCCAGGACGGCAACGCCCGCCACGAGGAGGAGAGGCCGGGGCCTCACTGCCAGCGCCACGGATTGCTCCGCGGATCGGCGGGATCGGTGTGAACGGCGACCTCGGTGCGGTCGAGCCAGCCGTCGCGGTCGCGGTCGATGCCCAGCCGGACCCCCGCGCCCGGTGGCACCCCCGTGTAGGTGAGAGCATCGCCCGATCCGATGGAGGCCCGGAGCTCGCTCTCGGTGAGCATCGGATCGAGCAGCGAATCGGGGACGAACTTGCCGACCGATGGGTCGTACACCCAGCCCTTCGCGGTCCCCCCGATCACGCCCTTCACGACCAGGTCGCACCGGCTCGCACCGACCTGCGCGATCAGCGTGTTGATCGTCGAGGTCACGCCCGTGCTGTTCTTGTTGCCCGCGTCGGCGGTCACCTGCCGCCCCACGGCGGGTACGGACTCGGTCGGGAAGGCGAGCATGAACGCGAAGAGATCGCGCTCCTGCTGGGTCGTGCTCGTGAAGACGGGGGCGGCCAGGAACTCCGTCAGGCTGACGCTGCCGTCGTGGATGAAGCCGAAGCCCTTCTTCTGCGTCGGGAGACCGATGTTCGCTGCATTGCCGCTCTGCAGGTTCGGCCGGATCACGTCGAAGCCGATCTTCTCGTACATGTTGCGGAGGTGCGGGATCTTGAAGTCCTGGCTCTCGCCCTCGGCGTTCCCGTTGAAGAGGGCGCGCGACGTCCCCTCGGGGAGCGCGTGGCAACGCGCGCACGAGAAGACGTTGGAGTCGAGGAGGAGATTGGAGAAGGCGTCTGCCCCGTTGTTCGGATTACCGGTGGCGGTGGCGCCGCCGCCCGACTGGCTCGGCACGGTGATCGCGTTCGGCATCGTGTCGTCGAGGTTGCGGAAGGGGTTCGGCGGGAAGTGCACCGTCATGATGAAGTCGGTGTAGGCCTGCATCTCGGAGGCGAGGATCGGCCCGCCGCGCCCCATGAGCTCGTCGAAGGCGACGTTGAAGGCCTGGAAGTTCTGCCGATCCCCCCGCCAGTGGAAAGGCTCGAGGGTCTTGAGCCCGCGCAGGGTCTGCGTCGTCATGGGGCCCTTCATCGGGTCGAAGCCCGACTGCGAGGGGCCGAGGGGATCGAAGCGCACCCACGGCGCCTCGGAGTAGGGCAGGAAGGCGCCCTGAGGGTTGCCGAGGTCCCACGCGATGTTGTCGAAATTGCCGAAGACGTGGCACGTTGCGCAGCCGACGTCGCCGTGGCCGGAGGTGAGCTGCGCGTCGTAGAGGAACTTGCGGCCCGCCTTGATGACGTCCGGGCTCGGGTCGAACTGGGCCGGCCCGGCGACGCCGATCGCGCCGACCGCCGCGTTCGTGCTCGTGTCCACGATCGAGATCGTGTTGTCGAACCGGTTCATGACGTAGAGGCGCGCCGCCGACTCCTTCAGGGCCACCCCGCTGGGCCCGCCGCCGACGGCGATGCGCGCCGTCACCGTGCCCGCGGCATTCAGCACGGCGACCTTGGCCGACCCGAAGGCGGTCAGGTAGTACCGGCTGCCGTCGGCGCTGAAGACCCCCTGGCCGGGCTGCGAGAGGCTCTGCGCGATCTCCGAGGCCGGTCCGGGGGTGACGGCGTAGTTGATGTGCGGGTTCAGGTCCACGTGGGTCGTCGCACCGGTCGCCGGGTTCACGATCGAGACGCGGGTCTGGACGAGGTGGCCGCGCAGGTTCGGCGCGAAGCGGACGAGGTTGCGGGCGTCCGTGTTGGGTACGTAGAGGTTCCCGGATTGCGGGTTCACGGCGACGTCGTAGATGATCGTCCCGACGCCGCTCACCGTCCGCACGACGGACGGTGTCGGCGCGCTCGCCGAGATCACGAAGACGTCGTTGTCCGGCAGCGTGAAGTTGACGAACCCGCTCCAGTCCTTGCCCGTCTCGTCCTGCCACCGCCCGTTCGCAGTGTTGAACTTGACGATGAGACCGACTTCCGGGGCCGTCCCGAGCGCAGGGTCCCGCGGCGGGCTGGGCGGCGGGAGGCCCCCGCCCGCGTTCACGAGATCGTGGAAGAGGGTCGTCGTCTTGTTCCCCGACTCGAGCACGACCGCGTAGACTTCCGTGCCGGCCGCGTTCACGGCGAGCGCCCGGGGGTCGTCGCCGAAGAGGGCGATCGAGGCGAGCTGCGCCCGCGTCGCCGCATCGTACACGTTGACCCGGTCCTGGTTGCCCGCCAGGGTGACGAAGGCGCGGCCGCTCGCGAAGGCGACGTCGGTTGGCTCGTCGCCCACGACGAGCGTCGCGAGAACCTTCCGCGCCGCCACGTCGACCACGCTCACGCTGTCCGAGAGATGGTTCACGACCCACACCTCGTTCGTCCCCGGCCGCACGGCGAGGCTCACGGGGTCGAGGCCGACCGGGACGTTCCCCGCGAGGGCGAGCGAGCCGTCCGCGGCGATCGTGAAGATCGCCAGGCGTCCGTCGGGGGTGTTGACTGCGTAGAGCTGGCTGCCGGAGACGGCGAGCGGATGGACGTGGCTCGACTCGTAGTTGACGAAGTCCAGGTCGGGCGGCATCGCGACCACGACCTGCCGCTGATCGGGCGTCGGGTCGCCGGCCGCGAAGGCGAGCTGGCCCGTCACCACGTTGCCGTTGTCCATGGCGGAGGCCTGCAGCTGCTCGGTCTTCGTGGCCCGGAGGCGAACGGTGAAGGTGCCGGCGGCGTTGAAGGTCGCGCTCACCGAAGCGCCCGTCGCCGGCTGAGCGCCGCCGTCGAAGTTCCAGCGGAAGCCGTCGCCCGTGCCGCTGCCGCTGAAGCTCGCCGTCGTGCGGGCGGTGAGCGAGGTCGGCCCGCTCGTGATGGTGCCGTTCGGGAGCGTGAGGCCCACGCTCGCCGTCTGCGAGGACATGCGGCCGTTCTGGCAGGCGGAGAAGGGCTGGAACTGGCTCGCCGGGATCGACGCGCCGTTGAGGCTAACGGCGAGCGTGCTCGGGTCGACGGTGCACTCGGCGTCGAGCCGGACGCTGACCGTCGTGCTCGTCACGACCGAGCCGGCGACCGGCGTCGGCGCGATGAACCGGAGCGGGCCGGGCGCGGGGTTCGCGCGCGCCGGTGGCGGGGCGCAAAGGGTGTAGAGGAGGAGACCCGGGAGGACCGAGCGGAGGGCGAAACGGAGGATCATCGGGCACCTCCCCGGCGCGGATGGGTCGCGGCCGCCGCTCTTGTCTATCGCAGGGGCGCTCCCCGTCGTCAAGGTGGTGACTGGCGTTGCGGCCGCATCGGTGCGGCTCTGGCTCGGCATCGGTTGGATGCACCGCTGCATATCGGAGCGCGAGCGCAACCTTCTCGCGAATCGGACGACGCGTCATCTCGCGAGCTCAGCGCGGACGAGGTGGCGCGCCTCCACGCCGCGGCGTCCGGCGGCTTCGAGGACGTGCCACCATGCCGCGCGCACGGGGTGCGCTGACCGCCCGCCGCGTGCGGAGCTGCAGGCGAAGCGGCACGCCCACGAGCCGGAAGGCCTCTGCGAGCCGGCCCGTCAGGTAGCGGATGTACGCCGCCGGCACCAGCGCGGGCGCGCTCGCGAACACGGTGACGGCCGGCGGTCGCCGGGCGGTCTGCGTGGCGTAGAAGAAGCGGAGCGCGCGGCCCCCGGGGCTGGGCGGCGAGGTCGCCGCGACCGCGGCCTCGAGCGCGCGGTTCAGCGCCGGCGTCGGCAGGACCGCCTCGTAGGCGCGCTCGAGGCGCGCCACGAGCGGGAAGAGATCACCCAGCCCCTCGCCCGTCTCCGCCGACACGCAGAGCAGCGGCAGCCCGGCGAACGCCGGATGGGCCGCCACCAGCGCGTCGCGGAACGACGCCCGGTCGCGCCGCGCGGACGGCACCAGGTCCCACTTGTTGGCGAGCAGCACGACGCCCCGTCCCGCCTCCCACGCGCGCCCGACCAGGCGCGCGTCCTGGTCGGTCATGCCCTCGGCCGCGTCGAGCACGGCGAGCACGAGGTCGGCGCGCGCGAGCGTGCCGAGGGCGCGCACCGCGCCGTGGCGCTCGAGGGGCTCGCGCACCTTGCCGCGGCGGCGGATGCCGGCCGTGTCGATGAGCACGTAGGGCCGCCCGGCCACGATGAGCGGCGTATCGATCGCGTCGCGTGTGGTGCCCGGCTCGGGCGCGACGATCGTCCGCTCGGCGCCGAGGAGCCGGTTCAGGAGCGACGACTTGCCGACGTTCGGGCGGCCGATGAGGGCGAGGCGCGTACCGCGCGCGTCCTCTGCGGCGGGCACCGCCTCCGGCAGCCCGGCGGTGACCGCGTCGAGGAGGTCCGCCACACCCCGCCCGTGCGCCGCGGAGACAGGGACGAGCGGCTCGACGCCGAGCGGCTGGAAGTCGTGGACGAGGGGCTCGCGGCGGGGCGTGTCGAGCTTGTTAACGGCGTAGACGACGGGCTTCCCGCTCCGGCGCAGCAGGCGGACGGTCTCGCGGTCCTCGGGTGCGAGCCCGGCGGCGCCGTCGAGCACGCACACCACGCAGTCCGCCTCCGCGACGGCGGCGAGCGTCTGCTCGCGCACGCGCGCCGCGAGCGCTGCCCGGTCGCGCGGCGGCTCGGCCGTGAACCCGCCCGTGTCGACGCACAGGAACGCCCGCCCGGCGTGCGCCGCGGGCGCGACGACGCGGTCGCGCGTGACCCCCGGGGCGTCGTCGACGATCGCCCGGCGCGCGCCGACCAGGCGGTTGAAGAGTGTCGATTTGCCGACGTTCGGCCGCCCGACGATCGCGACCACGGGGAGCCCGCGCGCGGCGGGGCGCGCCTCGGGCGCGGTCGCCATCAGAGGCCGAGCTCCTCGAGGCGGCGCGGATCCTTGGCCCAGCCCGGCTCGGCGCGCACGAAGAGCTCGAGGAACACCTTGCTGCCAAAGACCGCCTCCAGCTCGAGCCGCGCGCGGCGCCCGATCTCGCCCAGCTGGGCGCCGCCCGCCCCGATGACGATCCCCTTGTGGTTCGGGCGGTCGACGAGGATGGTGGCGCGCACGAGGAGCAGGTTCGGCCTGGCGCGGAACTCCTCGACCTGCACGGCGGTGCCGTACGGGATCTCCTCCTCGGTCTGGAGGAAGAGCTGCTCGCGGATCAGTTCCTCGGCCAGGAAGCGCTCGGTCGCGGCGGTGTACTCGTCCTCGGGGTAGAGCGGTGGCCCGGCGGGGAGCGCCGTCACCACCGCGTCGAGGACCACGCTCACGTTCTCGCCCGTGCGCGCGCTCGCCGGGATGATCTCGCGCCCCGGGAGGAGCGTCCCCATGGCCGCCATGGCGGGCAGCAGCACCGGCGGCCGCACCCGGTCGCGCTTGCTCAGCACGACGACGGTCGGCCGCGCGAGGCCCGCCAGGCTCTCGGCCAGCGCGCGGTCGGCGGGCGTCACCCCGGCCGCCGCGTCGACCACGAGCACCACCACGTCGGCCTCGTCGAGCGCCTGCCGGGCGACGTGGACCATGCGGCGGTTGAGCAGGGAACGGGCCTCATGGATGCCCGGCGTGTCGAGGAAGATGACCTGCGCCTCGGGGAGCGTGCGGATGCCGAGGATGCGGTTGCGCGTGGTCTGCGGCTTCGGCGTGACGATCGCCACCTTGGCGCCGACCAGCGCGTTCAGGAGCGTCGACTTGCCGACGTTCGGGCGCCCGACGATGGCGGCGTATCCCGCGCGGTGCGCCATCCTCACGGCGTGCAGCGGAGCGTCACCCGCGGCGTCACCGGGCCGCGCGTGTCGGCCACCAGCGCGCGCAGCGCGACGCGCCCGTTCACGGGGACGACGACGGGGACGGTCGCCGTGCACGCGGCGTCGAGCCGCGTCGGCAGAGGGAGCGCGCCGAGCGCGGCGGCGAGCGCCCGGTGGTTGGCGGCTGCGGTCGGATCGCGGCGGCTCGTGCGCGGCGAGAGGAGACGCGCGCGGCGCACCGTGCCGGGCCGGCAGAGCGGCAGGCCCCTTTGCGGGCCGCGCGCGTGCAGCTGCGGATTGCGGGTGTCGAAGACGTTCAGGCAGAGCGCCACGCGCAGCATGCACTGCCCGTCGGCCGCGCCATCGGCATCGCACTGCGGGTCGCCGTCGCGGCAGGTCTGGCGCGGCGCGGGGAGCTGATTCCGCCGCACGGTGAAGAACTCCTGCTCGACCAGCCACTCGCCCGCGCACGAGCGCCCGCCGCGGCCGCTCGGCACCAGGCAGACGAGGTCCGGCTCGCAGGGCCCAGGCCCCGCGAGCCCCCCCGCCAGCGCATCCAGCAGAGGCGCCCCCCAGCCGCTCGCCAGGTCGAAGCCGGGTCCGGCGCCGAAGGCGCCGTTGCTGCCCGCGACGACGTCGCGGAAGACCGGCGCGCCGACGCCCCGCGCCTGCTCGCTGCCCAGGCGGTAGAGGTCGGGCAGCAGCTGCCCGAGCCCGCCCATCACCCCGTGCGTCTGCTCGAGCCGCTGGTTCACGAGCGCGAGCGCGCTCGCCAGGGCGGGCGTGCCGGCGCTCGTCCCGCCGACGATCCGCCCGAGGCCGCCCTCGACGATCACGTAGCCGGGGGCGACCGGGCTCGCGGCGAGGGCCAGGTCGGGGAGCGCGCGCCCGCTGGAGAGCCCCGCCAGGCCGGCGCCGACCTGGTAGCGCGGCATGCCGAAGACGAGGCTCTGCCCTCCCCCGCCCGCCCCGCCGCTGTCCGCCCAGACGCGCTCGACCAGGCTCGCGGGCGGGGGCACGCTGCCGTCGGACGCGAGCGCGAAGCTCGTGCCGCCGACGGCGACCACGTGCGGCGAGGAGGCGAGGCCGTTCACCGCGAGCGCCAGGCTCTGCGGGGCGCAGTCGCGGCCGCCGTCGTCGCCCGAGGCCACGAGCACGGTCTGCCCCTGCGCGTTGGCGAGGGCGTAGAAGGCGTCGAACAGCTCGAGGGTGATCCCGGGCGCCGCCTGCTCGCAGAGCCCGAAGCTGAGCGAGATGACGTCGCCGCTCGGCGCCCCGCCGCCGCGGTTCTCGATCGCGGCGATGAGCGCCTCGGGGATGTCGCCCTGGGTCGACCCGATGATGATGTTCAGCGCCGCGCCCGGCGCGAGCGAGCCAGCCCACTCGGTGTCGAGCAGCACCTCGATGCGCTCGCCCTCGTCGGGGAGGATGCCCGGGTCCGCCCCGGGACGGGCGAGCACGCGCACCGGCGCGAGCTGGAAATGGAGGAAGTTGCTAGAGAAAAGCGCCACGTCGCTGTCCCGGAAGTTGCTGCGCGCGATGACCGCGATCGAGTGCCCGGCGCCGGTCAGGCCGGCGGCGTGGAGCGGCGCCACGCCGTAGGCGGCGGCGAAGTCGCCCGGCGCGAGCGCCGTCTCGCCGCCGGGGAGCGTGGCCAGCGGCCGGAACTTGGGCAGGTCGTCGAGCCCCACGATGCCGCGCACCGAGGCCGCGATGCTCTCGGGCAGGGAGGGGTCGGCGAGCGGGGCGTGATACGTCTGCCCGCCGCGCGTGAAGCGGCCGATCGGCGCCGCGAGCGCCCCCTCCACCTGCGCGGCCGTCCCGGCCACCACGAGCGCGGTGCGGAACTGCGAGTCGCGCACCACCTCGAAGCCGTGCGCGACGAACCAGCGCCGCACACGCTCGTACTCGCCGCGCCGCGGGCCGAAGCGGTCGGCGATCTCGGAGGCGGCGAGCCAGCGGTGGAAGAGCGGCGAGCGGCGGTCCTGCTGCGCGGCGATGAGTGCGTCGAGCGTGCGGCGGTGGCGGAGACCCAGGAACACGGTCACGTGCTCGAGCCGCAGGTCGGCCGGCGCGCGGCCCGCGGGCGTCATGGCGGCGAGCGCGCGCGGCACGGTCCCCGGGAGCCGGCGGAGGGGCTCGGCTGCGGCCGCGGCGGGGAGCGCGAGGAGCGCCGCGGTGGCAAGTCCGATCTTCATCCGAAGTTCTCCGTGTGCCCGCGCGCGAGCGCGGCCAGCGCCTGCATGGCGGCGGCCTGCTCGGCCGTCTTCTTGCTGCGGCCGACCCCGCGCCCGAACAATCGCCCCCCGATCGCGATCTCGGACACGAAACGCTTCTCGTGATCGGGCCCGCTCTCCTCGACCAGCGTGTAGGCCGGGGTCTCCCGGAAGAGCCGCTGGGTCAGCTCCTGGAGCTCCGTCTTGTAGTCGCGGAGCCCGACGGTCGGGTGCTCGAGGACATCGGCCGCGAAGTGCGCCTCGACGACGCTGCGCGCCCGCTCGTAGCCGGCGTCGAGGTAGATGGCGCCCAGGAGCGCCTCGTAGACTGCGGCCAGGATCGAGGGCTTCTCGCGGCCGCCGTTCTTCTCCTCCCCCTTGCCGAGCCGGAGCCAGCGCCCGAGGTCGAGCTCGCGCGCCTTGCGCGCCAGCACCTCGGCGTTCACCAGGGAGGCGCGCATCTTCGAGAGGTCGCCCTCGCGCGCCTCGGGGAAGCGCGCCATCAGGAGATCCGACATGGCGAGCGCCAGCACGGCGTCGCCCAGGAACTCGAGCTTCTCGTTGTTCTCGCCCTCGCCGAAGGAGCGGTGCGTGAGCGCGACCGCCAGCTGCTCGGGGCGCTCGAAGCGGTGGCCGAGGGCAGCCTCGAGGGCCGCGCGCGCGGCGCTCATGCCTCCCGAGCCTCGGCCGCGGTCACCTCGCCCGCGCGCCCCACGGCGAGGCGCGCACGCAGGCGCTGCCCGCGCCACGCGTCGGGCCCGGCCAGGCGGGCCCGCAGGTAGTTGCGCGTGTAGCCGCGCAGGTGGCCGCTCGCGGGGTCGCGCGTCGTCTCGACCAGCACCTCCGCCTCCGCGCCGTCGAAGCGGCGGGCGAACGCCGCGCGCTTGCGCTCGCCGAGCGCGCGCAGGCGGCGCGCGCGCGCCACGATGGTGGCGGGCGGATTCCGTCCCTCGAGCTTGGCGGCGGTCGTCCCGCTCCGTACCGAGTAGGGGAAGACGTGCAGGTAAGTGAACGGGCTCTCCTCGACGAAGGCGAGCGTGCGCTCGAAGGCGGCCTCGTCCTCGCCCGGGAAGCCGGCGATCAGGTCCGTGCCGATGGCGGCCTCGGGCAGGAGCTCGCGCATCATCGCGAGCCGCTCGCGCGCGAGCGCCGTGTCGTAGCGCCGGCGCATGCGGCGGAGGACCGTGTCGTCGCCCGACTGGAGCGGGACGTGGAGGTGCGGGCAGAGCGCCGGCGCGCGCGCCAGCAGGCGGACGAGCGGCTCGGTCACCTCGTGGGGGTCGATCGAGGAGAGGCGGAGGCGCGGCACGAGCCCTTGCTCGGCGAGGGCGGCGACCAGCCAGGCGAGGTCGACCGGCGGGGTCAGGTCCTGCCCGTAGCCGCCCAGGTGGACACCGGTGAGCACGACCTCCTCGAAGCCCGCGCGGGCGAGGGCCGCCACCTCGGCGAGCACGTCGCGCGGCGCGAGGCTCCGGCTGGCACCGCGCGCGAGCGGGATGATGCAGAACGTGCAGAAGAGGTCGCAGCCCTCCTGCACCTTCAGGAAGGCGCGCGTCTGCCCCGCGAAGGTGCGCGCGCCGAAGGTCGTGACCGTCCGCTCCCGGCGCGCGTTACCGACGACAACGCGTGCCACGGCCGGAAGCGGCGCGGTGACGGCGGCCACCAGCGCCTCGAGGCGGTTCAAGCCGATCACGTGGTCGACCGCCGGCTCGGCCGCGGCCTCGGCGGCCTTCGTCTGCGCGTAGCAGCCGGTCAGGATGACGCGTGCGGCGGGGTGCTCGCGCCGGGCGCGGCGCGCGAGCCGGCGGCTCTCGGCGTCGGCGGCGTCGGTCACCGTGCAGGAGTTGACGACCACCACGTCGGCGGGCGCGCCCGCGGGGACGATCTCACAGCCCGCGGCCCGCAGGCGGTCGGCGATGGTCGCCGAGTCGTAGGCGTTCACCTTGCAGCCGAGGGTGGCCATCGAGACCCGGGTCATCGGCCGCTCGCTAGGCGACGTCCCCCGCGATCCAGCCGCCGCCGAGGACGGTGTCGCCGCGGTAGAAGACTGCCGCCTGCCCGGGCGTGACGGCCGGCCCGTCGCCCTCGAAGAGCACCGTCGCGGCCGCGCCGTCCGCGCGGGCGAGCCGCGCCGGGACGGGCGGGTGGCGGTGGCGGATGCGGACGGCGAGCGGCGTGTCCGGGGCCGGGGCCGGCCCGCCCGTCCACGACACGTCGCGCGCCACGAGCCCGCGGGCGCGGAGCCCCGCCGCCTCGCTCACCGTGACCGTCGCCGTGCTCGCGTCGAGTGCCCGGACATATCGGCGGGTGCCATGGCCGCAGCCGAGCCCGAGGCCGCGGCGCTGGCCCACGGTGAAGCGGTGCACGCCCGCGTGCCGCCCGAGCTCGCGCCCCGCCTCGTCCACGATGCGGCCCGCACGCAGCGTCCCCGCCGGCGCGTGCCGCTCGACGAATCCGGCCGCGTCGCCGTCCGGCACGAAGCAGACCTCCATGCTCTCGGGCTTGTCGGCGACCGCGAGCCCGAGCCGGGTGGCCTCGCCGCGGACCTCCGCCTTGGTCAGCTCGCCCACCGGGAAGAGCGTGTGCGCCAGGTCGGCCTGGCCGAGCGCGAAGAGGAAGTAGGTCTGGTCCTTGGCCGCGTCGGCGGCCGTCCGGAGGCAGGGGCGGCCCGTCGCCGGGTCGGTCCCGATGCGCGCGTAGTGACCGGTCGCGAGCCAGCGGGCGCCGAGCGCCCGCGCGCGCTCCCAGAGGACGCCGAACTTGAGCTGGCGGTTGCAGCGCGCGCAGGGGTTCGGGGTGCGGCCGGCCACGTACTCGGCGACGAAGGGACGGATCACGTGCCGCTCGAAATCGTCGGCGAGGTCGAAGACGTAGTGCGGCAAGCCGAGGCGGTCGGCGACGGCGCGGGCGTCGTGGAAGTCGTCGAGCGAGCAGCAGCTCCCGCTCCCGCCCGGCGCGAGGCGGAGCGAGATGCCGATCACGTCGTGGCCCGCGGCCACGCAGCGCGCGGCCGCGACCGCACTATCCACGCCGCCGCTCATGGCGACAACGACCCGCTCCCGTGGGCGCACGCTAGGCCGCCGCTTCTCCGCGCGCCTGCGCCACGAGGACCGGCAAGAGCTCGAGGACGCGGTCGATGTCGGCCGTGGTGGTGGACGGCCCGACGCTGAGCCGCATCCCGCTCCGCGCCGCGTCGCGGTCGCGTCCCATGGCGAGGAGCACGTGCGAGGGCTCGGCGGCCCCTGCGGCGCACGCCGAGCCGAGCGAGACCGCCACGCCGGCCAGGTCGAGGAGGACGAGGAGGCTCTCGCCGGCGCAGCCTGGGAAGGAGACGTTGAGCGTGTTCGGGAGCCGCGGCCCCTCGGCCGGACCGTTCCGCACCACGCCCGGCACGCGCGCGCAGAGCCCCGTCCACAGCCGCTCGACGAGCCCCACCGCGGCCGCCGCGTGCGCGGCCAGCTCGGCGCGCGCCAGCTCCGCCGCCACGCCGAAGCCGACGATCGCCGCCACGCTCTCCGTCCCGGCACGCCGGCCGCGCTCCTGGGGCCCGCCGGTCGCCTGCGCGGCGAGCTCCACACCGCGCCGCACCCAGAGCGCGCCGACGCCCGCCGGCCCGCCCATCTTGTGCGCCGAGAGCGAGAGGAGGTCGACGCCGAGGGCGGCGACGTCGACCGGGATGCGGCCCGCCGCCTGCGCCGCGTCGCTGTGCACCAGGAGGCGGCGCCCGCGGAGCGCGGCCGCGATCGCGCCGACCGGCGCCACCGAGCCGACCTCGCCGTTGGCGAGCCCGACGCTCACGAGCCCGCTCCGGGCATCGCACGCGGCGACGACCCGCGCGGCGTCCACCCGCCCCTCGCCGTCGACCGGCACGACGGTGAGCGGCGCAGCCACGGCCCGCGCCGTCTCCAGTACCGAGGCATGCTCACCGGCCGTTGTCACGATGCCCCGTCCGGCGGCCGTGCCGCGCAGCGCCAGGTTGTTCGCCTCGGTCGCGCCGCTCGTGAGCACGATCTCCGCCGGCGCGGCGCCGACGAGCGCGGCTACCTGCGCCCGCGCCGTCTCGAGCGCGCTCCGGGCGTGCGCCCCCTCGCGGTGCGCGCTCGAGGGGTTCGCGGGCGGCCCCAGGAAGGGCAGCATGGCCTGCCGCACCTCGGGCCGGAGCGGCGCCGTCGCGTTGTGGTCGAGGTAGATGCGCATGGCCTGCGGGGAGCAGCCCGCGCCCGGGTCAGCCGCGGTGCGCGTCCGATGCCCGGCGGCGGCGGTGGGCTCCCCGGCGCTCCTTGTAGAGCTTGTAGTCCATGCTGTCGACCAGGGCCTGCCAGCTCGCCTCGATCACGTTGTGCGACACGCCCACCGTCCCCCAGCGCTCGTGCTCGTCGCCCGACTCGATGAGGACGCGCACCGCGGCTTCGGTGCCCGCGTCGTTGCCGAGCACGCGCACCTTGTAGTCGTGCAGGCGCACGTGCTCGACCTCGGGGTAGAACTTGCCGAGCGCCTTGCGGAGTGCGCGGTCGAGGGCGTTTACGGGGCCGTTGCCCTGCGCAGCCGTGTGCTCGATCTGCCCGTCCGGGCCTTCGAGCATGATGGTCGCCTCGGCGATGGACGGCTCGCCCTCGGTCCGCTTCTCGTCGATCACGCGAAAGCCGATCAGGCGATAGAAGCGGAGCCGGTCGCCCTCGATCGCCTTGCGCATGAGGAGTTCGAACGACGCCTCGGCACCCTCGAAGGCGAAGCCCCTCGCCTCGAGGTCCTTCAGCTCGCGCAGCAGCGTCGCGACCGCCGGCTGGTTCGACTCGAGGTCGAGGCCGAACTGGGCGGCCTTGTAGAGGAGGTTCGAGCGCCCGGCCAGATCGGAGACCAGCACGCGCTGGCTGTTGCCGACCAGGTCCGGGTCGATGTGCTCGTACGTGGTCGGGTTCTTCTGCACGGCGGCCACGTGGAGCCCGCCCTTGTGCGCGAAGGCGCTCTGGCCGACGAAGGCCTGGCGCTTGTTGGGCTCCAGGTTGGCGAGCTCGTAGACCAGATGCGAGACCTCGGAGAGCTTCTTGAGCTGTGCGGCCGTCACGCAGTGATGCCCGTGCTTCAGCTGCAGCACCGGGATCACCGACACCAGGTTCGCGTTCCCGCAGCGCTCGCCGAAGCCGTTGATCGTGCCCTGCACCTGCACGCAGCCGTGGGCAATGCCCTCGACCGAGTTCGCGACCGCCAGCTCGCAGTCGTTGTGGCAGTGGATGCCGAGCGGGGTCGGGACGGCGGCCCGGGCCGCGTCCACGCCGGCCCCGATCGCCGCCGGCAGCGAGCCGCCACGCGTGTCGCACAGGCAGATGAGCGTCGCGCCCGCCTCCGCGGCGGCGCGCAGGCACGCGAGCGCGTAGTCCCGCTCGGCCGCGAGGCCGTCGAAAAAATGCTCGGCGTCGAAGATCACCTCGTCGGCCCGCTTGCGCAGATAGGCGACGGAATCGTGGATGACCTCGAGGTTCTCCTCGAGGGGGATGCGCAGGTCCTCGCGCACGTGGAGGTCCCAGGTCTTGCCGACGATGGTGATGACCGGGGTCTCGGCGCGCAGGCAGAGGAGCAGGTTGCGGTCGTCGGCGGCCTTCACGCCCGCCCGGCGGGTCGAGCCGAAGGCCGCCACCTTCGCGTGCCGGAGGCCCGCGCGCTTGACGGCGCGGAAGAACTCCTCGTCGCGCGGGTTCGAGCCCGGCCAGCCGCCCTCGATGTAGTGGAGGCCGAGGTCGTCGAGCCGCTCGGCGATGCGGATCTTGTCCTCGAGCGTGAAGGAGATGTCCTCGGCCTGCGTCCCGTCGCGCAGCGTCGTGTCGTAGAGCTGGACGCGCCTCATGGACGCTTCTCGGGCGCGGCGCCGATAAAGGCGTCGTGCAGCGCGCGCACCGCGAGCTCGGTGTACTTGGCGTCGATGACGACGGAGATCTTGATCTCCGAGGTGGAGATCATCTGGATGTTGATCCCCTCCTTGGCGAGGACCTCGAACATGCGCGCCGCGATGCCGGCGTGCGTGCGCATGGCCACGCCGACGATCGACACCTTGGCGACGTCGAGCTGGCCGGCCACGCCCTTGGCGCCGACCTCGCCCGCGGTCGCCTCGAGGAGCCCCTTCGCCTTCTCGTAGTCGCCGCGCGGCACGGTGAAGGTCAGGTCGGTCGTGCCGTCGGCGCTCGCGTTCTGGATGATCATGTCGACCACGATGTTCGCCCGGGCGATCGGACCGAAGACGCGCGCCGCCAGCCCGGGCCGGTCCGGCACGCGCAGCACCGTCAACTTGGCCTCGTCGCGGTCGTAGGCGACGCCGGCGACCGACACCTCTTCCATGCCGGGTTCCTCCTCGGCGACCCAGGTCCCCTCCGCCTCGCTGAAGGCGGAGCGGACGTGGACCGGCACGCGGTAGCGCTTGGCGAACTCGACCGAGCGGATCTGGAGCACCTTGGCCCCCAGGCTCGCCAGCTCGAGCATCTCGTCGTAGACGATGCGCTCGAGCTTGCGCGCGCGGGGGACGATGCGCGGGTCGCTCGTGTAGACGCCCTCCACGTCGGTGTAGATCTCGCACACCGCCGCGCCGAGCGCGGCGGCGAGGGCGACGGCGCTCGTGTCCGAGCCGCCGCGGCCGAGGGTCGTGATGCTCCCCTCCCCGTCCACGCCCTGGAAGCCGGCGACCACGGCTACGGCGCCGGCGGCGAGGGTGGCGCGCAGGCGCTCGACGTCGACGCGCACGATGCGCGCGCGGCCGTGGGCGCTGTCGGTCTCGATGCGCACCTGGTGGCCGAGGAAGGAGCGCGCGGCGACGCCGGCGTCAGCGAGCGCCAGGGCGGTCAGCGCCGCGGTCACCTGCTCGCCGGTCGCGACCAGCGCGTCCGACTCGCGCTCGTCCGGGGCGCGGGCGATCGCCTTCGCGAGGGCGAGGAGGCGGTTCGTCTCGCCCGCCATGGCCGAGACCACGACCACCACCTCGTGTCCCGCCGCGCGCGTGCGCGCGATGCGCCCGGCCACGTTGCGGATGCGCTCGACATCGGCGACCGACGTGCCGCCGAACTTCTGGACGACCAGCATGGGGTTTACACGATTGCCGTGAGGACGCGCCGGATGGCCCTGCCCCCGCCCGGCATCACCCGGAGCGCGATCGGCAGGACCCCGTCTCCGGCGGCCGGGAGGAGCAGGTCGAGCCACTCGACGGCCGCCACTCCCTCGCCGTAGAGCACGCCTGCAAAGAATAGCGCATCGTCGCGCGCCGCCTCAAGGCGGGCCGGGCGAGCCCCCGGGGCGAGGGGATTCGACGATCGTCGGAGCCCGGCCGGCCCGACGGCACCGCCGCGCCGACGTTGACACCGGCGCCCCGGGGCCGCAGAATCCCGCGCGCCGTGCTCTTCGAGGAGGTCCGCGCCGGCGGCTGCATGGCGTACCTGATCGGGTGCGCCGAAACGTGCAGCGCCGTCCTCATCGATGCCGAGCTCGGCCAGATCGACCGCTACCTGGCGCTCGCGGCCCGGGCGGGGCTCCGCCTCCACTACCTGATCGACACCCACACCCACGCCGACCACTTCTCCGCCGCGCGCGAGCTCTCGGCGCGCCTCCGCGTGCCCGCGGTCATGCACCGCGCGAGCAGCGCGCCCTACGTCGACGTGCGTGTCGACGACGGCGAGACGCTGATCGCCGGCAGGCTCCGCCTGCGGGTGCTGCACACGCCCGGGCACACCGACGACTCGATCTGCCTCGTCCTTCCCGACCGCGTGCTGACCGGCGACACGCTGCTCCGCCTGGCGACCGGCCGCACCGACCTGCCGGGCGGCGATCCCGAGGCGCTCCATGACAGCCTCTTCGGGAAGCTTCTCCGGCTCGATGGGGCGCTCCAGGTCTTCCCGGGCCACAACTACAAGAGCACGCCCGTCACCACCCTCGCCCAGGAGCGCGCGGAGAACCCGCGCCTCCAGAAGCGCGAGCGGGCGGCGTTCGTCGAGCAGATGCGTGCGCTCAACCTGGAGATGCCCGAGCACCTGACCGAGGCGCTGCGCACGAACCGCACCGGCGGGAAGACGGTGACCCAGCTCCTCGACGAGGCCGCGAGCCGCATCTCCTTCATGTCGATGGAGGAGGTGCGGGAGCGGCTCGCAGCCGGCGACCGGGACCTCGTGATCGTCGACGTGCGCGAGCGCGACGCCTACGACGCCGGGCACGTCCCGGGCGCTCACCACCTCGCCCGCGGGCAGCTCGAGCTGCGGGTCGACAAGGAGCTGCCCGACCCGACGGCGCGCATCCTCACCTACTGCGAGTTCGGCAAGATCTCGACGCTCGCGGCGGCGACGCTGCGCACCATGGGCTACACCCGCGCCGTGGCGCTCGACGGCGGGATGCGCGCCTGGCGCGAGGCCTGCTACCCTCTCGAGGCGGCGGGGACACTAGCTCGGTGACGGCGGGAGCAGCCGCTCGTGCCGCCCGCCGCGCGCCTCGAGCCGGATCGCCCTGCCCCCGCCCGACGCGAAGCGCAGCGTGACGAGCAGGACCTCCTCGTCGGCGGCCGAGGGCAGGCGCTCGAACCACTCGACCGCGGCCACGCCGTCGCCGTAGAGGACGTCGCGCAGGAAGAGCGGGTCGGCGAGCGGCGCCTCCAGGCGGTAGAGGTCGACGTGCGCGAGCGGGAGCCGCCCGCCCGCGTACTCGGTCACGATGGTGAACGACGGGCTGTGCACGCGCTCGGGGTCGATGTCGAGGCCGCGCGCGAGGCCGCGCACCAGGCAGGTCTTGCCCGCGCCCAGCTCGCCGACGAGCCCGATCAGCTCGCCGCCCCGGGCGGCGCGGCCGAGCACCTCGCCGAGCGCCTCGGTCTCCTCCGGCGAGCGCGTCGTCGTCTCATGCGCCCGCACGGTAGCCTCGCCCGCCCGGCGCCTCGGGCCGCGCGGCCGTCTGCAGGCGCGCGAGCGTCGCCGGCAGCTCGGCGAGGAGGTCGCCCGCGAGGAGCCCGACCTCGCCCTGCCGGGCGGCCACCGCGTCGCCGCTCGCGCCGTGCGCGAACACGCCGAGCGACGCGGCCGCGTAGGGCGCGAGGCCCTGGGCCATGAGCCCGCCGATGACGCCGGCCAGCACGTCCCCCGTCCCGCCGCTCGCCATGCCGGGGTTGCCCGCCGGGCAGATGGCGCCGGCGCCGTCGGGCGCGGCCACGATCGTGCGCGCCCCCTTCAGCACGACGACCACCCGCTCGGCGCACGCGAAGGCGCGCGCGGCGCCGAGGCGGTCGGCCTGCACGCGGGCCGTGTCGGCGCCGAGGAGGCGCGCCATCTCGCCCGGGTGCGGCGTGACGACGGTCGGCCCCGCCCGCGCGCGCAGGAGCCCGGTGCCGGCGACGGCGTTGAGGCCATCGGCGTCGAGCACGAGCGGCGCGGACGAGCGCCGGATCACGTGCGCGACCAGCGCGCGCGTCTCCGCCGCCTGGCCGAGCCCCGGCCCGCACACCACGGCGGCGCGCCCGGCGAGGAGCGCGTCGAGGGCGGCGCCGTCGCTCGTGTCGGGCAGCGCCGCGGTCATTGCCTCGCGCACCTGCGCCTCCAGCACGGGCTGGAGCGTGGCCGGGACGGCGAGCGTCGTGAGCCCCGCGCCGGCGCGGGCCGCCCCGCCGGCCGCGAGGAGCGCCGCGCCGGTCTTGCCGCGCGAGCCGGCGACCACGAGCACGTGGCCGAAGTCGCCCTTGTGCGCGTCGCGCCGGCGCGGCGGGAGGAGCGCGCCCACCTCGTGGTTCTCGAGCAGGGTGACGCGCGGCGCGACCGCGGCCAGCGCCTCGGCCGGGATGCCGATGTCGACCACGGCGAGGAGCCCGGTGTGCTCGACGCCAGGATACAGGAGCTGGCCGACCTTCGGGTGGCCGAAGGTGGCGGTCACCGTGGCGCGCACGGCCGCGCCGAGCGGCCGGCCGGTGTCCGCCGAGAGCCCGGAGGCGATGTCGACCGCCAGCACCGGCGCGCCGCACGCGTTGATCGCCTCGATCGCCGCCCCCGCCACGCCCGCGACCGGCGCGTTGAGCCCGGTGCCGAAGAGGGCGTCGACGACGGCGGCAGCGGCCGCGAGCCGGCGCGCGAGCGCATCCACGTCGGCCGCCGTGGCGAGCGGGTGGATGCGGCCGCGCGCCCGCCGCCACCCGGCCAGCATGCGCGCAGCGTCGCCCCGCACCTCCTCGGGACGCGCCGCGAGCCAGACCTCGACCGGGATGTGCCGGCGGCGCAGGTGACGCGCGAGGACGAAGCCGTCGCCGCCGTTGTTGCCCCGGCCGCACACCACGACCACCGGGCCGCGCGGGCGGCGGAGCCGCTCGCCGAGCACGCGCGCCGCCCCCGCCCCCGCCCGCTCCATGAGCACGTGCCCGGGCGTGCCGTGCTCGATCGTCCAGCGGTCGAGGGCGCGCATCTCCTCGGCCGTGACCGCGATCACAGGAGGGCCTTCATTTCGCGCACCGCGGCCGCCATGCCGACGAGCACCGCGCGCGCCACGATCGAATGGCCGATGTTCAGCTCGACGACCGCGGGAATGGCGGCGATCGCTGCGACGTTCGCGAGCGTGAGCCCGTGCCCGGCGTGCACCTCGAGGCCGCGGCGCGCCGCTTCGGCGGCCGCGGCCCGCAGGCGGGCGAGCTCGCCCGCCCGCCGCGCGTCGTCGGCGGCGTTGGCGTAGTCCCCGGTGTGCAGCTCGACCGCGTGCGCGCCCGCCTGGCGGCTGGCGGCGATCGCCACCGCCTCGGGATCGACGAAGAAGCTCACGCGGATGCCGGCCGCGGCGAGGCGCCGGGCCGCCGCCCCGACGCGCGCCGCGTGCGCCACCACGTCGAGGCCGCCCTCGGTCGTGAGCTCCTCGCGCCGCTCCGGGACGAAGCAGGCGTCGGCGGGCCGCACGCGGAGCGCGAAGTCGACCATGGCGTCGGTCACGGCCATCTCCAGGTTCAGCTTGACGCGGAGCCGGCGGCGCAGCTCCTCCACGTCGCGCTCCTGAACGTGGCGGCGGTCCTCGCGCAGGTGGACCGTGATGCCGTCGGCGCCCGCGGCCTCGGCGGCGAGCGCCGCCTCGACCGGGTCGGGGTAGTCGACGCCGCGCGCCTGGCGAAGGGTCGCGACGTGATCGACGTTGACCCCGAGCCGCAACTACGTGTCCGCGGCGGCGGCCGGCTCGCCGAGCGCGCCGCGCGCGGCCGCCGCGATCGACTCGGCGAGGTCCCGGATCTCCCCGTCGCGCTCGCCCTCGACCATGATACGCAGCACGGGCTCCGTCCCCGAGTAGCGCACCAGCACGCGGCCGCGCTGCCCCAGGACGCGCTCGGCCCTGGCGATCGCAGCGGCCAGCGGCGGCACGCTGGCGACGTCGCGCCGCGCCGCCACGCGCACGTTGAGCAGCACCTGCGGCAGCCGGCGCATGATGCGGCGCAGCTCGGAGAACGGCCGCCCCTTCTCGACCAGGAGCGCCAGGAGCGCGAGCGCCGTGATGAGCCCGTCGCCGGTCGTGTTGTGATGGAGGAAGACGATGTGGCCCGATTGCTCGCCGCCCAGGTTGTAGCCGCCGCGCACCATCTCCTCGACCACGTAGCGGTCGCCGACGGGCGTGGTGACGACCTCGATGCCGCGCTCGCGCATGGCGAGGTGGAGCCCGAGGTTGCTCATCACGGTGGCGACCAGCGTCGACCGCCTGAGCTCGCCCCGGCCGCGGAGGTCCTCGGCGAGGATCGCCATGACGGCGTCCCCGTCCACCACCTCGCCCTGCTCGTCGACGAAGATGGCGCGGTCCGCGTCGCCGTCGAGCGCGACGCCGACGTGCGCGCCGGAGCGGCGGACGGCCGCCTGGAGCGCCTCGGGGTGGAGCGCGCCGCAGCCCTGGTTGATGTTCGAGCCGTCGGGATCGACGCCGAGGCTCACCACATCCGCGCCCAGTTCCTCCAGCACCTCGGGGCCGACCTTGTAGGCCGCCCCGTGCCCGCAGTCGATGGCGATGCGCAAGCCGTCGAGCGTCAGGTGGCGCGGGAAGGTGCTCTTCACGAACACGTTGTAGCGGCCGACGGCGTCGTCGATGCGGAAGGCCTTGCCGATCTCGGTCGCGGTCGGGCGGAGCGCGTCGATCGCGTCGCCCAGCACCAGGTGCTCGATCTCCTCCTCCAGCTCATCGGGCAGCTTGAAGCCGGCCTGGCTGAAGAACTTGATCCCGTTGTCCTGGAACGGGTTGTGCGAAGCGGAGATGACGACCCCCGCGTCGGCGCGCAGCGTCCGGGTCAGGAAGGCGATTCCCGGTGTCGGCATGGGGCCCACCAGCAGCACGTCGACGCCCATCGAGCAGATGCCCGAGGACATGGCGGTCTCGAGCATGTAGCCGGAGAGGCGGGTGTCCTTGCCGATCAGGATCTTGTGGCGGCGGTGCGAGCGCTTGCTCACGTGGGCGAGCGCGCGGCCCAGGCGGAGCGCGGTCTCCGAGGTCATCGGCTCGACGTTCGCCGTGCCGCGGACGCCGTCGGTCCCGAAGAGCCGCCGTCCGTCGCCGGCCATCAACGCGCTCCCTTCGCCGTGAGCTCGAGCGTCTGCACCTCGGGCTCGCGCCGCGTCACCTCGATCGACTGCGGCAGCTCGATCTTCGGCGCCACGCGGTAGCTTCCGGGCTCGAGCCCGGCCGCGTCGACGTACACGCTGCCGGCGTCGAGCGCGTAGTTGCTGAGCACGCTCTGCGGCCCCTGCACGGTGAAGTCGATGCGCGCCGGGACGAGCTTCGCGCGCAGCCCCTCGCCGACACCACGCACCCCGACCTCGACGTGATCGAACTTGCGCGACATCATGGTCGGCCGGAAGGTGACCGCGACCGTGACCCGGTCGGGCGTGAAGCTCACGAAGTCGCCGGCCCAGGAGAGGAGGACGGTGCGCGAGCGGGGCTCCGGAGCGCCGCGCAGCTCGACGGGCTCCGTCTTGATCTCCTTCAGCTCTTCCACCTTGTTCGCCGGGCCGCTCGCGTCGACCTCGCCCGGGGTGACGCTCGCCTCGGCCGTATAGCCGAGCGGCGGCAGGCCCGCCAGCTCGGCACGGACGGGGACCGTCCGGCGCACGAGGCGCTCGAGGCGGACCTTGACGCGGCCCGGCTCGATGCGGACGATCTTGAGCCGCCGGGGCAGCGGTGGCCGGATCATGTCGGCGTTGAGTTCCTGGCGGACGTCGCCGGGCGCGGCGGTGGCCAGGTCGAGCGCGAAGTGGATGCGGCGCTCCTCCACCCCGTCGAGGATGGTGCGCGGCCCGCGCACGGTCACGGCGATCGGTTTCGTGGGCGCGTTGGTCACCACGTAGCCCGCCGGCTGGTGGACGCGCAGCGGGATCTCGAGCGACCCCTCGGCGTCCCGCTCGCTCACGTTGATCGAGAACCAGAGGAAGAAGGCGAGCAGCAGCGACACGAGCTTGAGTCCGCGGTTGCGGCTGAGCGCGGCGCGCACGTCGCGCCAGCCGGGGAGACGGAGCCAGCGCCGCCACGGCGGAGTCGGGCCAGCCGGTCCGGGCGTCGCGTCGACCGCTGTGGCCGGGGGCTGGGAGCGGAGGACGCGCAGCCGCATCAGCCCACCAGGAGACGCTGGAGCGTCGTGCGCAGCGTGGCCGCGTCGACGTCGCGCGTGATCTTGCCCTCGCGCACGAGCGACACCATGCCGTCCTCCTCGGAGACGACGATCGCGAGCGCGTCGGTCTCCTCGGTGAGCCCGATGGCGGCGCGGTGGCGGGTGCCGAGCGTCTTCGACACGGTGGGGTTGGTGGTGAGCGGCAGGAAGCAGCCCGCCGCGGTGATGCGCCCCTGCTGGATGATGAGGGCGCCATCGTGGATCGGCGAGCCGGGCATGAAGATGCTCGACACCAGCTCCTTCGAGACCTGCGCATCGAGGCGCGTGCCGACGTCGATGTACTCGTTCAGCCCGACCTCGTTCTGCAGCACGATGAGCGCCCCGACCCGCCGCGAGGCCATGGAGGTGACGCCCTTCACCAGCTCCTCGACCGCCTGGCTCTGCGCGATGCGGTCGCCGGAGGAGAAGAGCGGGCCCGTGCCCACCTGGGTCAGGGCGCGCCGGATGTCGTTCTGGAAGACGATGAAGACGAGGATGAGCGACCAGCCGAGCAGGTTCTGGAGGAGCACGTTGATGGTGTAGATCTCGAGCCGCCCGGAGGCGAAGTAGACGCCGTAGAGCACCCCGAGCCCGATCAGCATGGGCACCGCGCGCGTGCCCCGGATCAGGTTGATGCCCGAGTAGATGACGACGGCGAGGAGCAGGATGTCGACGGCGTCCTGCCAGCGAAAGCCGGTGAGGATCTCCATCAGCCGCCCGCCACCGCCTCGGCGACGCGCACCACGTCGCGCATCGCCCCCACGTCGTGCACGCGCACCAGCCGCGCGCCCTTCGCCACCGCGAGCGCGACCGCGGCCGCGGTGCCGAGGAGCCGCTCCTCGGTCGGCCGCCCGCCGAGGAGCTGGCCGATGAAGCCCTTGCGCGACACGCCCACCAGTACGGGATAGCCGAGGGACGCGACAAGGTCGAGCCGCGCGAGCAACGCGCAGTTGTGCGCCATCGTCTTCCCGAAGCCGATGCCGGGGTCGACCACGATCGCGTCGGCCGCCACCCCGGCAGCCCGGGCGGCGCGGATGCGCTCGGCCAGGAAGTCGGCCACCTCCGCCACGACGTCCGCGTAACACGGAGCGTCCTGCATGGTGGCGGGGACGCCCTGCATGTGCATGAGGACCACCGGGACCCCTCGCTCGGCGCACAGGGGCAGCAGCGCCGGGTCGAAGCGCCCGGCGGAGACGTCGTTCACGACGTCCGCCCCCTGGTCGAGGGCCAGGCGGGCGATCGCGGCCTTCGAGGTGTCGACCGAGATCGGGACCCGCACCGCGGTGCGCACGGCGCGCAGCACGGGGAGGAGCCGGCGCCGCTCCTCGTCCGCCGGCACGGGCGCGGCCCCCGGCCGGGTCGATTCCGCCCCCACGTCCAGCATGGCCGCCCCCTGGGCCACCATCTCCGCCGCCGCCGCCGCCGCCCGCTCGGGATCCAGGTGCAGGCCCGGGTCGGAGAAGGAGTCCGGGGTGGCGTTCAGGATGCCGACGAGCGCCGTGCGGTCGAGGACCAGGGCCCCCGAGCGCGTGCGCAGCGCGGGCGGGCCGCGCTCGGCGGCCGGGCGGACGGGCGGGCTCTCAGGCCGTGGCGGCCGCCGCGTCCCGGAGGCCACCGTTCACGCTTCCGAACTGGCGCAGGATCTCGTCGATCTCCGCGCCGTCGATCGACTCGCGCTCGAGGAGCGTCTCGGCCATCTTGTGGAGCACCTCGAGGTTACGGCGCAGGAAGAGCTTGGCGCGCTCGTAGGCCTCGAGCAGGATGCGGCGCACCTCGGCGTCGATATGGATGGCGGTCTGCTCCGAGTAGTCGACCTTCTGCGTGAAGTCGCGGCCGAGGAAGATCTCCTCCTCCTTCTTGCCGAAGGTCATCGGGCCGAGCTTGTCGCTCATGCCCCACTCGCACACCATCTTGCGCGCCAGCTCGGTGGCGCGCTCGATGTCGTTGCCCGCCCCGGTGGTCATGCTGCCGAGGGCCAGCTCCTCCGCCGCCCGCCCGCCGAAGAAGACGGCGAGCTCGCCGAGGAGATGGTCCTTCGAGTAGGTGTGCCGGTCGTCGAGCGGGACCTGCTGCGTCAGGCCGAGTGCCATGCCGCGCGGGATGATGGTCACCTTGTGCACCGGATCGGCGCCCGGCACGAGCTTCGCGACCAGGGCGTGGCCGGACTCGTGGTAGGCGGTGATGCGCCGCTCCTCGAGGCTGATGATCATGGAGCGCCGCTCGGCACCCATCATGACTTTGTCCTTGGCGATCTCGAAGTCGTTCATGGCGACCCGGTCCTTGTTCTTGCGCGCGGCGAGGAGCGCCGCCTCGTTGACCAGATTTTCGAGGTCCGCGCCGGCGAAGCCCGGCGTCTGGCGCGCGAGCAGCTCGATGTTGACGTCCTCGCCGATCGGCACCCGGCGGGTGTGAACTTTCAGGATACCTTCCCGGCCCTTCACGTCGGGGCGCGGCACGACCACGCGCCGGTCGAAGCGGCCGGGACGCAGGAGCGCCGGGTCGAGGACGTCGGGCCGGTTGGTGGCGGCGATCAAAATGACGCCCTCGTTGGTCTCGAAGCCGTCCATCTCGACGAGCAGCTGGTTCAGCGTCTGCTCGCGCTCGTCGTGGCCGCCGCCGAGGCCCGCCCCGCGGTGGCGGCCGACGGCGTCGATCTCGTCGATGAAGATGATGCAGGGGGCGTTCTTCTTCCCCTGCACGAAGAGGTCGCGCACGCGGGAGGCGCCGACGCCGACGAACATCTCGACGAAGTCGGAGCCCGAGATGGAGAAGAACGGCACGCCCGCCTCGCCGGCGATGGCGCGGGCGAGGAGCGTCTTGCCGGTACCGGGCGCGCCCACCAGCAGCACGCCCTTCGGGATGCGGCCGCCCAGCTTGGTGAACTTCTTCGGGTCCTTCAGGAAGGCGATGATCTCTTCGAGCTCCTCCTTGGCCTCGTCGATCCCCGCCACGTCGTTGAACGTGACCTTGTGCGTGTTCTCGGAGAGCAGCTTGGCGCGGCTCTTCCCGAAGGACATCGCCTTGCCGCCCCCCACCTGCATCTGGCGCATGAAGAAGACCCACACGCCCACCAGCAGGAGCATGGGCGCCCAGTTCACCATCGCAACCAGGTACCAGGGCTCGTTGTCCTCCGGCTTGACGTCGATCTCGACGCCCTTGTCGTGGAGCGTCTTCACCAGATCGGTGTCCTTGGGGGCGTAGGTCTTGAAGCCGTCGCCGGGCCCGCCCCGCTCGGCCTTGTAGTGGCCGTGGATGTCCTGCCCCTTGATGACGACGTCGTACACCCTGCCGTCGTCCACCGCCTGCAGGAAGCGACTGAAGCTCACCTCCGGCTCGCGCGGCTGCTGTTTGTTCACCACCGACCAGAGGAGCAGCCCCAGAAGCACGAGCAGCAGCCACAGGCCGAGATTGCGAGAGACTGGATTGTTCAAATGCGCACCGGGCGATGACTCTGGCTGAAAATAACACACGGTCCCAGGAGCAGCAATCTAACGTATCTGGGGCCCCGTCCGCCGCGTGCTCGCGCGTGGCGCGAGCACGCGGCTCCGATGGCCCCAGACCCCGCGCCTCGCTCGGCAAAGCCTCGCTCGGCTTTACTCCACTGGTGCGAGAAGCGCCGGACTATTTCCGCTCCGGCGCGCCTGGCGGTGCGTCGCGCTCGAAGACGGCTTCGACGATCCGCGTCGTGGCGGGCCCGACCGGGGCGCCCGCGCCGCGCACCAGGCCCGCCACCCACAGTATCTCGGCGCCGGCGGCGAGCACGGGCACCAGCGCGCGGGCCTCGCGCGGCACCTTGGCATCGACGAGGATGTCCTGGAGCTTGCGCGTCCCGCCCGCGAGCAGCCGGATGCGGTCGCCGCGCGCGGGCGAGCGCAGCACGAGGCCGCCCGGCAGCGCCTCAGCGTCGAAGAGCGCATGCGCCACGCCCGCGGCCCGCACCTCGCCCGCGCCGCGGGCCCGCGGCGCCGACAGCGTCACGCGCCAGCGGCCAGCGCCGTGGGCGACCGTTCGTCCAGGGGCGATCTCGAGCGTGAAGGAGGACGGCGCGGCCGCGCGCCCGGGCCGGCGCGCCAGCACGTCGCCCTCGCGCACGACGCGCGCGGGTCCCGGGATGGCGACCGCGCCCCGCTCGGCCCCGGCGGCGAGCCCGAGCACCCGCGCCACGTGCACCGCCCCCACGCCGCGCCGCGCGCCGCGCTCGAGCCAGCTCTGCACGATGCGGCGGGCGAGCGCCGGCGGCTCCTCGGCGACCGCGGTACGGAGATGCTCGCCCGCGATCAGGCCCCGTGCGCGCCCGGCCGCCGCCACGGCGAGGAAGTCGTCCTCGTCGCGCAGGCGTTCCGCGAGCGCAGCGAGCGCCGGGCCGAGGCGCGGGTTGAACTCGGCGCGCAGCAGCGGGACCAGGAGCCGGCGCACGCGATTGCGCGCGTGGCGCAGGTCCGCGTTGGTGCGATCGACCGCGAAGCCGAGGCCGCGCTCACCGAGGAAGCGGCGCACGTCGGCGCGCGTCGCGGCGAGCAGCGGGCGCAGCAGCCGACCGCGTGCCGGGCGCATGGCGCCGAGGCCCCGCCGTCCCGCGCCGCGCAGCAGGCGCAGCAGCACGGTCTCCACCTGGTCGTCCTGGGTGTGGCCGGTGACGATGCGGCCCGCCCCGACCTCCGCCGCGACCCGGGCGAGCGCTCGGTAGCGCGCCCGCCGTGCGCGCGCCTCGAGGTCGGGACCAGCGGGGACCGCGACGCTCTGCCCGACGAAGGGAACGCCGAGGCGTGCCGCCAGCGCCGCGACCGCGTCGGCCTCGGCCGCGCCCTCCACGCCGCGGAGCCCGTGGTCCACGTGGGCGGCCGTCAGGCGGAGCCCGTGCCCGGGCGCCAGCTCGGCCAGTGCCGCCAGGAGCGCCGTCGAGTCGGGCCCGCCCGAGACCGCGACCAGGAGGTGCTCGCCCGCCCTCGGGCCGCCGGGCGCGGCGAGCGCCGCCGCCAGCCGGCGCGCGAGCACGGATGTCTCCACCCGAGCGGGCATGCGCCCCTCCTCGCGCCTACGGGCTGCCCTCCGGCACGCCGATGATGCCCATGCGGATCGCGTACAGGGCGAGCGCGGTGCGGCCGCGCAGGCCGAGCTTCTGGAAGATGTTGTTCAGGTGCGTCTTCACCGTCACCTCGCTGATCGCGAGGCGCGCGGCCACCTCCGCGTTGCGCAGCCCCATGGCGACGTGGCGCACGATCTCGACCTCGCGCGGGGTGAGCGGTTCCTCGGGTGGCTCGTTCAGGCGTGCCGCCAGGTACTTCTGGAGCGCGGGGGGCATCCACACGTTGCCGTCGACCACCGCGGCGATGGCGTCCATCAGCGTCTCGATGGCGAAGCGCTTGAAGACCACGGCGCGCGCGCCCGAGCGGAGAGCGGCGAGCGCGTCCTCGGCGCGCTCGCTGGCCGTGACCACGATCACGCTCACGCGCTCGGCGAGGGCCTTGATGTCGATCAGCGCGCTGCGCTCCATCTGCAGATCGAGGAGCAGGATGTCGCACGGCGTGGCGGCGATCATGGCCGCGAGCTCGTCGGCGCGGTCCACTTCGCCCACCACCACGAGCCCGGCCTGGAGGCGGAGCTGCGACCTGAGGCCCTGGCGGAAGAGGGCGTGGTCGTCGGCGATCGCGATGCGCAGCGGGGTCTCCACGGCCTCCCTCTTCACACCGCGCGCAGCGCGATGGCAAGGTGCGCGCCCACCTGACTGTTGCGTGCCACCTCGACCTGCCCGCCGAGCTGCTCGACGCGCGACGAGATCGACCACGGCGCGGGCGCGTCGTCGGCGAAGCCGAGGCCGTCGTCGTCGAGGCAGATATGGATCTCCGAGTCGACGACACGGGCCTCGATCGAGGCCGAGCGTGCGAAGGCATGCCGCCGCACGTTGCGCACGCCCTCGAGGAGGATCAGGAGCACGTGCTCGACCAGCGCCCCGGTGCCTGCGAACCGCGCGCTCACCGAAAAGCGCGTATCGAACTCGCGGGACGTGGGCCCCGTCTCGTGATGGGCCAGCTCTCGGATGTAGGTGCGGAGCCCGTCGTACTCGCGCGTGATGCTCGTCTGCAGCTCGGCGAGGGTCGCGAGCGCCTCCTCGGCCTGCCCGCGCCGCACGAGCTCCTGGCAGCTGCCGAGGGTCAGGTTGGTGCCGGCGAGCGTCTGCACGCAGCCGTCATGGAGGGCGCGCGCGATCTCGTCCCGCTCCTTGGCGCGCTCGAGCGCGTCGATCTTCCCCTCGAGGTTCATGCGGAGCCGCCCGAGGTACGCGACCAGGTAGCCCACGATCGCCAGGTAGGCCGCGCTCAGGACGGAGGCGTGGAACTGGGTGGTGCCCGGGGCGGAGACGAGGATCAAGCTCAGATAGAGCCAGACGCTGACCGCGGTGACCAACATCCCGAAGCGGAACCCGCCCCGCACCCCGGCCGCGATCACCGCGAAGGCGAAGAAGACGTAGAAGGGGCTCGACGTCCCGTGGGTGAAGAGCGCGATCGCCGTGCCGAAGAGGACATCGGCCCAGGTGGTGATGGCGACGATCCCCTGGGGCACCAGGCCGATCGTGAGCGCGCTGAAGACCGCGAGGCTGTAGCCCAGGTGCGTGGCGAACACGGCGAGCGCATACGGGTCGACCCGTACGGGCCCGCCCGCCAGGCCGAGGTCGCGGACCAGGATCGGGCCCATCGGATCGATGCAGACCGCCGCCATGGCGAACAGCGACAACAGGATCCGGCAGCGAGCGACCTTGCGCTCGACGTCGAGCATGTCCTCAGTCATGGGGCGAGCCTCCTCGGACGCGGGCATCGGATGAAGTGTCGTCGGGGGGCCCGGCCAGGTCAAGCAAAGGCCGGGTACACCCTCACGAGGAAGACGCTGACCCGGCAGTCTGAAGGGATGCTACCGGGTCCGGCCGGTCTCGGACGCGCTCGGCGCCGATGGCGGGCGCGGTGGGTGCCAGTCTCCGCAACTGCCGACGCATCCACATTGGCGTCCCCGTCCGCGGTGCGAATCTCCGGAGCCAGGGTTGGGGAGTCAAACCCGCTGAAGGCTGAGCCGCCATGCTATGACGCACTCGCCCTCGTCCTCGCCGAAGGCGCCGGCGACCATCGGCCGCTGATCCACGTGCTGCGCGCAGAGGCGCCAGCCGGGCACGCCCATGTCGTCTCCCCGCGCGAAGAAGCAGCCGCATCGGAAGATGACCGTGCGGCTTCCGGCAAGTCTGAGTCCGAGGTCCATGCCCGCTCAACCACGGACCGTGCCAGCCCCATGGCGCCTCGATTCACCGCCTTTCGTGTGCCACCCCGTGCCGCCCCGGGACACGGCCGACGCCGCTTCTGGCACACCTGGCCCGGGTGAGCGCGTGCGGCACGGCGGGCGGCGGCGTGGCAGCGGCGAAGACCGAATCGAGTGGCGGCGCGCGGACGGTGCCAACTGACACTGACACCGGCCTTGATGGCGCGGCGACCGCCCCGTGGCCGCGCGAACACGAGCTCGCTCCCGCCGCTGACCGCGGGCGGTCGGCGCAGATGAGCTCAGATGGATGCTCATGGGTTTTCACGGGGACGCCCCCGGAGAGGCCGTCGGAGAGGCCGCAGGACTCCCCCAAGGG
>VBKJ01000148.1 GCA_005879795.1 Deltaproteobacteria bacterium | reverse complement strand
GACCTTCAAGGGCGGATGTCATTGCGGACGGATCGGGTTCGAGGTGGAAGGGGACATCGAGCAGGTCGTCGAGTGCAACTGCTCGATCTGCAGCAAGCGCGGCTACCTCCTCTGGTTCGTGCCGCAAGAGCAGCTGCGCCTCGCCACGCCGCAGGCCGACCTCGCGACCTACACCTTCAACACCGGAAGAGTTCGGCACCACTTCTGCCCGCACTGCGGGTGCGCTCCGTTCGGCGTCGGATCCGACAAGAAGGGCGTCGCTAGAGCGGCCATCAACGTGCGCTGCCTGGATGGCCTGGATCTCTCGGCCCTGAAGGTGGTGCCGTTCGACGGGCGCAGCCTCTGAGCCGCGCGCGCCGGCCTATCTCGCGAGCGCCTTCCGCAACACCTCGCCCGCCACCTGCGGGCTCGCCTTTCCCCCGTCCTTTCGGGTGAGCGACGGGAGAGCGAAGAGGCGAAACGCTAGCCTTGCGGAGCGCGACGGGTCCGCCCGCCTCGGCGTCGTGACTTCTTTGGTCGTGCGCGGTCTGTCACGGTCCCGGGCGGACCCTCCCCGAGCGACTCGATCTGCACACGCGTCGTTCCACGCTCGATCATGCCGAGCACCTGCGCCGCGGCGCGCGACACGTCGATCACGCGACCGGGCGCGAACGGCCCACGGTCGTTGACGCGGACCACGACCGAGCGCCCGTTGGCAAGGTTCGTTACCCGCACCCGGGTGCCGATGGGGAACGAGCGCGAGGCGGCGGTAAAGGCGCGCTGGTCGAATCGCTCGCCGCTGGCCGTCCGGCTTCCTTGTAGCTCAGCGCCATACCACGACGCCGTCCCGACTTGGACCGCTCCTCCAGCCGGCGCCGGAGTAGGCGGACGATGCTGCCAGAGCGAGCAGCCCGCTACTGGAAGACCCGCCGCGAGAACGGCGACCAAGCAAAGACGGCGCTCCACTCTTACACCATCGGCCATCGGATGCGCTGCGGCCGATGACGCTCGCCGCTGCGAACACGGCGCCAGCCGTTGAGCTTCATGCAGAGGGGCCAATCACGATGAGCCGCCATCTGCAACCCGAGCTCGCGTCACTCGTCTCCCACGCTCGCGCCATCGCGGCCCGCAGCGTAGGTGTGCAGAACTCGTCATACGGGGCGCCGGGCTTGGTCCGACCCGCGCACCCGACGAGAACCGTACGAGCGATACCCACCACGACGAGCTCGCGCATGCTTGCTCTCCCTCACGCGGTACTTCGGCAGACCGCTACGGGTTCTTGAGGGCCGTGGAACGGGCTGCGGCTCGGGACCCCGGCGACCCCAGCCGCCGCCTGCGGCCACCCAACGCTGGTCGTTCATCTCAGCGCGCGATCCGCCTCCGTGTACCCGCGGGCTGGGGCGCGCACCTCCTCTCGTTCCGTAGGGACTCGGCTGCAGCGCGCTGTCTGCCGACGTCGCGGGCTTTCGCAGGCGGATCGGGCGTAGGTCGCCCTGTGGCACTCAGCACTCGCGTGCCAGGACGGGCACGGGCACGTGGCGCGCACGGCACGGGGTGGCCGCCGAATGACGGGCCGATCCCGGAATTACCGCTTCGGCACGAGGGCTGCTCTGGGCGGCATGCTCAAACGCCTAGGCAGGTCGCTGATGCTCGCGCTCCTGCTCTCCGGTGTGCTGCCGGCGCATGCGGGCGAGATGTTCGCCGATGCCCGCGTGATCAGGAGTGTGTCGCACGGCCAACCCTTCGCCCGAGAGATGAACGCCGTAGGCCGCCTCGTCGGTATCGACCCGGCGTTGCTCCGCGCCGTGGTCATGCAGGAATCGAGTGGCAATCCGAACGCGGTCAGCGAAGCCGGAGCCGTCGGCCTGACCCAGCTGATGCCCGTCGCGATTCGCCAGTACGCGCGTGAAGCGGCGCGGCTGCTCGGCCGCCCCGTCAACGCGCGGAGCGCGCTCGACAACCTCCTCATGGGGGCGTTCTATTACCGCGATGCGCTCCGGCGGACGCACGGCAACGTGGAGGCGGCGGCGCGGCTCTACCACGGCGGCCCGAACCTCGCGATGCACGGCCCGCGCACGATGGCGTACGGCAAGGCCATCGTATGGCGCTATCGGCAGATGACGAGCGCGTCGGTGCGGCCGGCGGTGTGACCCACGCGGCGCGGGCGCTCGGAACGGCTCAGCGCCGCCGGAGATGCCAGGGGAGAGCGGAC
Source organism: Deltaproteobacteria bacterium (assembly GCA_005879795.1). Classification (NCBI taxonomy): domain Bacteria; kingdom Pseudomonadati; phylum Myxococcota; class Myxococcia; species Deltaproteobacteria bacterium. The sequence continues at coordinate 30,368 of VBKJ01000148.1, read as the reverse complement.
GTAACTGGCGGCCCATGCGACCTCGGCGGCGTTGTTGATCTGGGCCTCCGTCGGGCGTCCCGTTGAATGTCAGGCGCATGCCGTCGAGGACGATCTCCCAATCGTACGAGAGTCTTCGAGGAGTCGGGCCCGTCCCCTACGGCTTGCCGGTCAACGTATACGGGAGACTCCCGCTGAAGAGCGGTTCCGTGGGCTCTATCCTGAAGCCCGCGCTCAGAACGTCCGCCAAGGCCTGGGCACAGGGCGTGCCGGCAGCCACGACCGGCGCACCTGCGCTGCTGCTCGAAAAGCCCCCGCACGTGATGACCGCCTCGCGACCCGGTCGACGACACCTTCCCGCGGGCCGCTTCACCAGGGTGTAGGTCGGGAAGCCCAAACCGGGGAGGATCGCCGCGACGTCGAAGCACTCAGTGAGGACGTCCGCGAGCGCCTGAGCGCAGGACTTACCAGCGACGGGAGGCGCGCCTGTGCTGCTACCCGAAGCGACGACGTTGGATGCGTCGCAGGCGAAAATGGCAGCCTGCTGATCGGAGGTGTCGCTCCTTCTCCTTGGCTTGATCAAGGTGTAGATCAGCTCGTGCGAGGCGTTCGAGGCGAATCCTGGGATGATGGACTCGATCCTGAAACCCGCATCGAGACCGTCCGCGAGCGCCTGCCCGCAGGGAACTCCCGCAGCCACAACCGGCGCCCCCATACTGCTGCTCGAACTGAGCACGTCGAATCCACCGCCGCCGAGGCAGACGAAGATGACCGCTTCCGCGTGAGAGGTCTCCGGGTTCCCGCCCGGCTCTGTGACCATGGTGTAGGTTGGAAGATTCGAGACACTTGTCGGGATCGCAGAAACGACGCGCAGACCGGCAGCGAGGAGATGTGCGAGCGTCTGAGCGCACGGGGCTCCGTCGGCGACCACGGGCGCACCCGTGCTGCTGTCGGAACCCCCGAGCACCTCGAGCCCCTGCCGCCCGCAGGTGAAGATGACCGCCTTCTGACCGAACGCGTCCCGCATTGCACCCGGCCGCTCGATCAAGGTGTAGGTCGGGAACCCTGACGTGAATGCCGGGATGACAGACTCGAGACGGAAGCCCGCGCCGAGAACGTCTGCGAGCGCCTGAGCGCAGCGGACGCCGGCACCCACCACGGGCGCCCCCGCGCTGCTGCTCGAGCCGAGGAGCGGGCCGTGCGGGTCTTGGCCGCAGGTCAAGACAACCGCGTTCTCGCCGCACGCAGGGCACCTTCCCGTTGGCGTCCTGACGAGGGTGTAGGTCGGGACGCCGCCAGTGACGCGGTTCCCATTGTTCAAATCCAGATTTTGAAATGCACGGATGACCGATTCCAGGCTGAAGCCAGCGACCATGGCATCCGCGAGAGCCTGGGCGCAGGGAGTCCCGGCGGTCACGACGGGCGCACCCGAGCTGTTGCTGGCGATGGAAGTCTTCAAAGAGAGGTCGCAGGAGAAGATGATCGCGGCCTAACCGGCTCCATCATCCTCTGCGTTGGGCACCCTAATCAGGGTGTAACGCGGGAACGCGATATCTCCGCTAGCGAACGAAGCGATCACGGATTGGAGGCGGAAGCCCGCAACCAGAGCGTCGGCGAGCGCCTGAGCGCAGGCAGTCCCCGCGGTCACGACGGGCGCGCCCGCGCTGCTGCTCGAATTGAGCACCTCGGGTGGGTCGCGGCGGCAGACGAAGACGACCGATTCTGCGGTGGAGATGTGGATCGCCTCCGCGACGCCCGCACCGATCCCAGACAGCGACAGGCTCAAGGAAAGGCATGAGCCCAAGAGCGGCCCCATCGGCCACCGCACGGTACGGACGCGCCGCCGGCTCTCGAGAGCGTTGGGAGGCACGATTTCCACCATGCGACCGCCGTGCGCTCCAACCATAGTAGAGGCCTCGGCTCGCCGTCAATCGCGTTGTCGCGCCGAGGCGGTGACGCGGTGCTCGCGCTCAACCTTCGAGGTCGCGGTAGTAGGGCATCTGTACCCGCTTCTTCTCGGCGTCCGCGGCCCGCGGCGCAGGCGACCCGCCGATCCGGGTGGTCACTTTGGCTGCGATGGCGACCGGCATGCCGGTGCGAGCCAGGTCCTCGGTCGACACCCTAGCCGTCCCGGTGCACCGTCTCCGGCGAGAACGCCGGCACGCACACCGCGACGTACTCGGCGCCCTCCGGCTCGGGCGAGCTGTACTGCACCCACTCGCCGCGGCGTGCGATGACGGCCTGTCCCGCACGTACGTCGATCGTCCCGCCGGCGTGCTTCACGCGGAGCAGGCCCTTCAGCACGACCGTGTACTCGTCGAACTCGGGTGTCTGCCCGGGCTCGACCCAGCCGGCGGGGCTCCGCATGTGCGCGACGCTCACGGCGGCCGTCTTCGCGCTCGCGCGGCCGACGTACTCGTCGATCTGCTTCGGCGGCTTGCCCGCGGCGACGATGCGCGTGGGCTGGATGATGTGCTCAGGCATGGAGCCTCGCGATGGGCGGCGCGGACGCAAGCACGGCCGCTTCATGCAGGGCGAGCTCGCGGAGACGCGTGCGCACGTGCGCGCGCGGCGCGACCGCGGTCGCGAGCTCGACGTAGGCCTGATGGTGCCGCGCCTCGGCGGCGAGGAGCCCGCGGTAGAGGCCCGCCAGCGCGGGATCGTCGAGCGTCTCGGCGAGGAGCCGCATGCGCTCGCAGCTCCGCGCCTCGATGAGCGCCGCGCAGAGGAGCGTGTCGAGCAGGCGCTCGGGCTCGCGCGCGCGGATCGCCTTCCCGAGCTGGCCCGCGTACGGGCTCGGCACCTGATGACGGAACGTGACCCCGCGCACCGCGAGCTGCGCCAGCACCGCCTCGAAGTGCTCCAGCTCCTCGCGCGCGAGCTGCGAGAGCGTCACCAGCAGCTCCCGCCGCTCGGCATACTTGAAGAGGAGGCTCACCGCGGTGGAGGCTGCCTTCTTCTCGCAGTGGGCGTGGTCGAGGAGGATCTCGTCGAGGTGCGCGCACGCACGTTGGACCCACGCCCGATCCGACGTGGAGGCGAGGCTCAGCATCGCGGGCTCTTAGCACGTCGGCGGGGCCCGCCAAAGCCGCGCACCTCGGCCGGACGTCGCGTCCCCGCACTGCCCGCTCGACATGGACCCCGACCGAATCGGAAGTGACGACTGAGACATCGCTGGAGGCGCGCGCACGCAACCGGGGCCGCGGCGAGGGCCGCACGGAGCCGCTCGCGCCGGGTCCCGCCCGCTACTCGCCGCGCTTGAGGCGCGTCGTGAGCCCCTTCTCGCTGCGACCGGCGCCGCCCCGCGCGATGCTCTCCATGCCGAAGCGCGCGACGATGGCGTCGAGCGCCTGGTTGAGCGCCGCGCGCCGGCGGTGGGCGTCCGCGGCGAAGAGGGCGAACTGCTCGGACGCGTCGCCGACGATGCCGGCCGCCGACACGCCGACCAGCCGGACCGGCAGCCGCGGCCGGTGCCGCTCCCAGAGCCGCAGCGCCGCATCGGAGATCGTCTTCCCGTCGTCGGTCGGCTCGGGGAGCGTCGCGCGCCGGGTGAGGAGGCGGAACTTGCCCGGGCCGAGGCGCTCGGCGAGCTTGAGCTTCAGCACCACGACGCGACTCCGCACGCGGTCGCGGCGCAGACGGCGCCCTATGGCGTCGGCGTGGCCGATGATCGCCTCGCGCACGCTGCGGTCATCCCGCGCGTCGGCCGCGAACGTGCCCTCCTCGCCGTAGGACTTGGCCGCGAGGTCCGGCTCGACGATGCGTGCGTCCTCCCCGTGGGCCAGCCGGACGAGGTGATCGGCAGCGGCTCCCCCGACGAACGGCGCGAGCTCGGCCGCCGGCCGCGCCGCGAGCTGGCCGATGGTCGTGATCCCGGCGCGGGCGAGCGCGGCCTCGGTGACCGGGCCGACGCCCCACAGGCGCCACGCCGGCAGCGGGTGCAGGAACGCGGCGACCCGGTCGGCCGGCACCTCGAGGAGCCCGTCGGGCTTCGCGAGGTCGCTCGCGATCTTCGCGACCATCTTGCCCGGCCCGATCCCGACCGAGACGGCGAGTGCGGTCGCGGCGCGCACGCGATCCCTGAGCAGCCGGCCGATCGCGAGCGGCGGGCCGAGCAGGCGCTGCGAGGCGGTGATGTCGATGAACGCCTCGTCGAGCGAGAGCGGCTCCACGTCGGGGCTGATGGTCGTGAAGATGGCCCGCAGCTGTGCGCTGACGCGCCGGTACTTGGCCATGTCGCCGCGCAGGAAGACGGCGGCGGGGCAGAGCGCGCGCGCCTGGACCGTCGGCATGGCCGAGCGGACGCCGAAGCGGCGCGCCTCGTAGGAGGCGGCCGTCACCACGCCGCGGCTCGACGTCCCGCCGACGATGACCGGCCGCCCGCGCAGCTCGGGACGGTCGCGCTGCTCGACCGCCGCGTAGAACGCGTCCATGTCGGCGTGGAGGATGACCGGCACGCCCTGGCGATAGCCCGTCGGCACCGGACCCGCAACGTACTCGACTGAGCCGCGCGGCGCCCGTATGGTAGCCGGCGATGGCGAGCGAGACACCAGGTGGCTGTGGCTGTCCGCCCACGACGACCCCGGTCCCGGCGACCGGCGGCGTGCACCATGTCTTCCTGACCGTCAACGACCTGCGGCGGTCGCGGTCGTTCTACGACGCGCTCATGCCGCGTCTCGGCTACCCCGGCCTGTGCGACGCCGGGGCCGTGCTCGGGTTCCTCGGCCCGGGCGGCAGCATCTGGCTGAAGCAGGCGGACCCGCGCTTCCGCGGCGACACCTTCTCGAAGGACCGCGTGGGTCTCTGCGAGGTCGCGTTCCGCGCCGAGAGCCGCGTGCAGGTCGACGCGCTGGCAAGGGACGTCACGGCATGGGGCGGCACGATCCTCGATCCGCCGCGCGAGTACCCCGAGTACGTCCCCGGCTACTATGCGGTCTTCTTCGCCGACCCCGACGGCATCAAGCTCGAGCTGGTGCACATCCCCGGCTGAGCCGCTCAGGCGGCCGTAGGACGATCCTAGCAGGTCGGCCCGACCGCTCCGCTGCGCGCATTGACCGCGTCCCGCGCCCGGCGCTAGGTACCCCGCATGGCCGCGAAAAAGGTCGCGTTCATCACCGGCGCGAGCCGCGGGATCGGCCGGGGCTGCGCGCTCGAGCTCGCCCGGCGTGGCTTCGACCTCGTGCTCAGCGCGCGAACGGTCACCGGACACGAACGCCTCGAGCACTCCTCGACCGTACGGAAGTCGCTCACCGACCCGCTCCCGGGCAGCCTCGAGGCGACGGCGCGCGAGGCGCGCGGGTTCGGCGCGGAGGCCCTGGTCGTGAAGCTCGACCTTGCCGCGCGCGCGGACTGGCCGGCGGCGGTCGACGCCGCCCTCGAGCGCTTCGGGCGCATCGACGTGCTGATCAACAACGGCCGCTACGTCGGCCCGGGGCACATGGACCCCTTCGAGGACACGCCGGTGGAGCTGATCGAGCAGATGATGCTGTGCAACGTGATCGCGCCGCTGCACCTGATCAGGCTCTGCCTGCCCGTGATGAAGCGCCAGGGCGGCGGCATCGTCATCAACATCACCTCGAGCGCGGGGGAGCGGGAGACGCCGGCGCCGATCGGCCAGGGCGGCTGGGGCCTCGGCTACTCGCTCTCCAAGGCGGCCTTCAATCGCATGGTGCCCGGGCTCGCGAAGGAGCTCCGCCCCTACAACATCGCCGTCATCGGGCTCATGCCGGGCTTCGTTGGCACGGAGCGGATGGCCGCCGAGCTGGGCGAGTTCGGCTTCGACGCGTCCAGGGCGCTCCCGGTCGAGAACCCGGGCCGGGTGTGCGCCATGCTCGCGACCGCGAAGGACCCCATGCACTTCTCGGGCAAGGACATCTACGGCCCGGACTTCCACGCCGAGCATGCGCTCGTGCGCTTCGATTGAGGGAGGGAGGACGGCATGCGCCTCGGCCTGATGCTCGGCTACTGGATGCCCGATCCCTGGGACCCGACCGACCTGGTGCAGGAGGCCGAGCGCCTCGGCTACGAGTCGGTGTGGACCGCGGAGGCGTACGGCTCCGACGTCTTCTCGCCCCTCTGCTGGGTGGGCGCGCGCACCAAGCGCATCAAGCTCGGCACGGCGATCATGCAGATCTCCGCGCGCACCCCGGCCTGCGCCGCGATGACGGCCGCGACCATCGACCATCTCTCGGGCGGGCGGCTCGTCCTCGGCATCGGGGTCTCGGGCCCGCAGGTGGTCGAGGGCTGGTACGGCCAGCCCTTCCCGAAGCCGATGGGCCGGACGCGCGAGTTCGTCCGGCTGCTGCGCGAGATGCTCCGCCGCGAGGGCCCGGTCACGTTCCGGGGCGAGCACTACCGGCTGCCGCACCCCGGCGGCGCGCGGCTCGGGAAGCCGCTCAAGCTGATCGTGCGCCCGCTCCGCGCCGACATCCCGATCTACCTTGGCGCGGAAGGGCCGAAGAACGTCGCGCTCGCGACCGAGATCGCCGACGGCTGGCTGCCGCTCTTCTACTCGCCGTACCGGAGGCACGTCTACGCGGAGTCGCTGCGCGGCGCCCGCCCGGGCTTCGAGATCGCCTGCCCCGCCACCGTCTCGCTGAACGACGACCTCGAGCAGGCGCTCCTCCCCATCAAGTTCATGCTCGCCTTCTACATCGGCGGCATGGGCGCGGCGGCGAAGAACTTCCACCTGAACCTGATCGCGCGGCTCGGGTTCGAGGCGGAGGCGCGGCGGGTGCAGGACCTCTTCCTGGCCGGGAAGCGGGCGGAGGCGGTGGCTGCGGTGCCGGATCGGCTGGCGGACGAGATCTCGCTCGCGGGGAGTGCGGCGCGGATTCGCGACCGCCTCGCGGCGTGGAAGGAGAGCCCGGTCACGACGCTCCTCGCCGGGACGCGGGACGTGGCAGCGGTGCGGCTGCTGGCGGAGGCGGTCCTGTAGGGCCGCCCGGCCGTTACCTTTTGCGACCGGGACGACGAGCGTCACTCGATCTCGTACGTCACCTGCAAGCTGGCCGAGACGGTCCCCTCGCCAGGCTCGATCGGCGTCGCGGCGCCGCGCCCGGGCGCGGAGGCTTCCATGGCCGCAAAGCGGACGGGAACCGGCCGGGCTCCCGTGTCGGCCGACAGGACGCGCTTCAAGCGCACGCCGAGCCCGCGCGCGGCACCCTCGGCCTGGGCCCGCGCGTCGGCCCCCGCTTTTTCGAGCGCGGCGCGCAGCAGCTCGTCCTCCTTCGAGAACGAGAACTGCAGGCCGCGGGCGCCGTTCGCGCCCGCCGTCGTGGCGGCGTCGATGAGGCCACCCAGCTTGTCGACCCGCCCGCACTCCACCTGCACCTCGTTGCGCGCGACGTACCCGGTGATGCGCGGCTCGTGCGTCTCGCCCGGGCGGGTGCTCTCGTAGCGCGGCTCGATCGTGTAGTGCGTGGTGCCGACAGTGCCGTCGGAGCCGAGCAGCGACTTGAGCGCTGCAACAACCGCCGCGCTGCGCTTCGCGTTCTCGGCGGCGGCCTCGGTGGCACGTCCGGCGGTCGTCTCGACGGTGAACGACAGGAGCGCGCGGTCCGGCGTCGCCTTCACCTCGCCGCGGCCCGTGACCGCGATCGTCCGCTTCCGCTCCTCCGTCCCTTCGCCGGCGAGGACGGCCGGGGCGAGGCCGAGGGCGAGCAGGAGGAACGCGACGCGCGGCGTCTCGAAGCGGTGTTGCTCTCTCATCGCAGGCACCGTAGCACGGCCCTGGCTCCCCGTGCGCATTGCGCGACCGCACCGCTGGGATCTGCCGGTCGAGGAGGCGCTCCGCCTCCAACGCCGCCTCGCGGCCGCAGTCGACACGGGCGCTCGCCTCGGGCGGGTGCGCCTCGTCGCCGGCGCGGACGCCGCCTATCACCCGGACGGCGAACGACTGGTGGCGGCGGTCGTCGTGGTCGCCCTGCAGGGGCTCGAGGTGGTCGAGGAGGCCTGGATGGAGGGACGGGTCACGTTCCCGTACGTGCCCGGCCTGCTCGGCTTCCGCGAGGCGCCGATCGTGCTCGGCGCCTGCGCGCGGCTTCGCGCGCGGCCCGACGTGCTCGTGTGCGACGGCCAGGGCATCGCTCACCCCCGCCGCTTCGGCCTCGCCTGTCACATCGGCTACTGCCTCGACCTGCCGACCATCGGCTGCGCCAAGAGCCGGCTCGCGGGCGAGCACGGGGCGGTGGGAGCGTGGCGCGGGAGCTGGTCCTGGTTGCGCGACGGGAGGGAGCGGCTGGGGGTGGCGCTGCGCACGCGGGACGGCGTGCGGCCCGTCTACGTCTCGCCCGGGTACGCGATCGGCCTCCGCGACGCACGCGCGTTGGTGCTCCGCACGTGCGCCGGCTACCGCCTCCCCGAGCCGACCCGACGAGCCAACCTGCTCGTCAACGCGCTCCGCCGGGGTGAGCTTACTCCTCGTCCACCAGGTCCCGCATCTGATCGTGCAGCGCCCGCATCCGGTCCTTGATCTTCGCCGTGTGCGCGAGCTGCTCGGGGGTGAGAACTTTGCGGACGTCGAGCGCCGTGGTCAAGGCATGATCCATGAGCTGCTGTCGGGCGCGCGCGAGCCGGTCCAGCTCGGGTCTCAGGTCGTCGGCCTTCAGGTCGCCGGCCGCGAAGAGCTTGTCGAGGAGCGCGGCCTGCCCCGCGCGCATCTCGCGCACGAGCGCGCGCGTCTGCGCGCGCCGATCGGCCATGATCTTCTGCACCTGCGCCTCCTGCTCCTCGGTGAGATTCGCGCTCCGCAGCAGCAGAGGCAGCATCAGGGCCGGACCGTCGCCCCCGGGCCCCATCATCATCGGCCCCGGTCCCATCCCAAACCGCGGCCGGGCGTGCACGGTGGCGAGCCCCAGGGCGCTCACGGTGACCGTCGCCAGGATGAGCGTACGCTTCTTCATCGAGACCCCCTTCACGGCCCCTCGAAGAGAAGGGCCAGCTCGTCGTCCTCGTCGAATGCCGCCACGTCGTCGGCGACGTCGGTAGCAGACTGCTCCCCTGTCGCGACGGCCTCGGGTGTGGCGAAGAGCGTGCCGGCGAGATCCTCGACCAGCACGCCGACGTCGCCCCCGCCCGCGGGCGGCGCGACACGCGCGGCGCGCCACATCCACGCCCCACCCACGGCCAGGGCCACGGTCGCGGCGAGCGCGCCGACCGCCCGCCAGCGGAGCCGCGGGCGCTCCGCGGCGGGCGGCGGGCCCGCACGCAGCGCGCCCGCAACCACGCCGAGATCGTCCTCGAGCGCGCGATAGCGCGTCGCGCACGGCGGACACGCACGCAGGTGTGCGCGCGCTCCGGCGCCACCCTCGCCCGCCTGGAGGAGCATCAGCGTCCGGTCCGTGAGACATCGGCTCATCGTGTGCCTCTGAGGCCCGCGCGCAGCTGGTGAATCGCCCGGAAGAGGTGCCGCTTCACGCTGCCACCGCTCAGTCCCAACGTTTCGGCCACCTCGTCGGTTGACCAGCCCTCGATCTGGCGCAGCGCGAAGACCTCCTGCTGCCGGGGAGAGAGGCGGCGAAAGACGTGCCAGATGCGACGGCGCTCCTCCAGGCCGAGGGCCGCCTCCTCGGGCGTCGGTCCACGGGCGGGATGATCGGCCTCCACGAGCTCCTCACCGTGCTCCCGCCACCGCCGCCACCACCCGGCCCTCCGCCGGTCCCGGCAAGCGTTGACGGCGACGCGCGTGAGCCAGCGTTCCGGCGCGGGCGGCAGCTCGCGCTGCTCGAAGAGCTTCACGAAGGCCTCGTGGCAGACCTCCTCGGCCTCGTGGCGGTCGGCGAGCAGCAGGCGGCAGAGCGACAGCACCCGTCCGTGCTGGGCGCGGTAGAGCGCGTCGTGGTCGAGCTGGCCGGCCGCGGCTGGCTTCACGTGCTGCCCTTCCGCCCCCACCCGTCCTGACGAAACGACCCCGGCCGTGGTTGACGCCTCCAGGGGCCCAGCTTGCGGCGGGCTGGCCGCAAGGGCAAGTGCAGGGGCATGGAGCCCCCGCTCGCCCGCGCGCTCGCCGCGCTCACCACCGGCATCTACGTCCTCACCGTGCGCGATGGCGACCGCCGCCACGGCATGTCGTCGTCGTGGGTGGTGCAGGTCTCGGGCGACCCGCCGCTCGTCCTGGCGTCGGTCGACCGGCGCCACTTCACGCACGACATCCTCGCGCGCACCCGGCGCTTCGCTCTGAACGTCGTCGGCAAGCGCGGCCGCCAGTTGGAGGACTACTTCTTCTCGGCCGCGTCACACCGCCCCGACAACCTCGACCAGGTCGCCTGGGACGACTCGCCCGACGCCCTTCCGCTCCTGCGCGACGCGATGCTCAGCCTCGAGTGCCTGGTGCAGCAGTCCGTCGAGGCCGGCGATCACACCCTCTTCGTCGCCCGAGTCGAGCGCGTCACCGTCCGCGCCGACGACCGCCCCCTCACCTCGCAGGACCTCGACTACATCTACGTAGGCGAGGTGGTGCGGCGACCGCGCTAGCCAATGCGCTCTCCACGAGATGGCTTTACTGCCTCATGGGTTCGCTGCCCAACGGTAGCTGGAGTGGACGGCGATGGCCGTCCTCGTCGGCGATTCAACCACTTCCGCCACCCGCTGCGCACTTCGTGGCGGAAGCGCGTGATCGCCACCGAGTTCCCGGTGATCCCACAGTAGCTGTAGTGGCCTGGAAGGTCCGGGAGGCGCAATGCGTCTACGTATCGGTGCCGGCACGGTGGGTCTCGCCCTTGGGCTCGTCAGCGTCGCCGGAGCGAAGGTCCTGCCGATCTTCGCGGAGCAGTGCCCCTGTTACTGGCGGGCCGACGGCGTCGAGTGGACGAACCACCGTGAACGCGTGCAGTGCGCGACGGAGGTGATTCGCTTCGCCGTGGACAGCGGCCAGATCACCAGGCGGGAGGGCGCCCGGCACGCGCGCATCGCGAGAGAGTCCCCGTGCGGCCGGCGGGCGTTCACGCGCCGCTACACCTGTGGCAGCTCCGGGCACCGCCGGTGCCGGGGGCGGAACTCGTGCGAGGTGAACGATCCCCAGTGCACGGGGATCCAGCTAGGATACTGCGTCAGCCCGGGTCCGTGCGCGCGGGGCGGAGCGCCGGTCTGTGGCTGCGATAGCGTCACCTACGCGAACTGGTGCCTGCTACTCGACGCCGGCGTGGCGCTGGCACACACGGGCCCGTGCGATGCCGCGCCGGCGGTCAAAGCATCGGACGGGTTTGCCCCACGTCGCTAGCCGCCCGCCGACTCCGTCATCTCTGCCATGCAGGACCACCCCCGTCGGGCGTAGTTACTTCTTCCTCTTACGCTTTCCTTCCTCCCCACCGCCGTCCTTCTTCGAAGCAGAAGCGGGCGAGCCGAACGTCGTACACGGCACCACCTTGTCGCCATCCTTCACTTGAAGAACTGGCTCGAAGTCGAGCGGATATGCCTCATTCGGACGAAGGACGATTCGATAGAGGCCCGGCCCCATCGTCGTCTGATCTCTGACTTTGGTAGCCTTCCCTACGGGGCGTCCTACTTCGACGGCTTCGGCTGTCACCCCCATCGCCGCCTTCGCGAGCCCGGTGATCGCGGTCAGAGTCTCTGGCACCTTCGTGTCTACAGAAGAGTCCAGGCCGGTGAGGTTCCAGCCGTCCTGAAGCGTCGGCTTCATGCTGACCGTGCCGATCCCCAGCGCGCCGTCCCACGGCGATACCTGCATGATGTACTCCTGGGTCGGGTCGGGTAAGTAGAGCACGGTCGGGACACACTTGCCGTCCTTGTCAGAAGCTAGCCACAGGTACGGGGCTGGGCGGTAGAAGCGAACGCCATGTGCGTCCTTGTCCGTATCGTCTACAACGTGGCCGGTTTGGGCATCTACCTTGCGCTGGTACGGTCGCACGACAAGATGGACGCATCCCGCCAGCATCACCACCGAGAGAAATAGCCCCATTCTCCGCATTTCACGTCTCCTCCAGGTCCCCGGCGCGCAGCTTACGGGGATATCGATTGTGTCGCGCGAAGTTTACCCAAGACCCGCGCCGTCCCCGCCCGCGGGATTCGGCTGTGCCGCAGCCTTCGGGCTCACGGGCGCCGTGGCGCTGGCCCGTGTCCGGTGAAGTCGCCGCCTCCGAACGGCTCTGGGACCGCCGCCGGTCGGCGACGGTCGCGGCAGGCTGCCGCAGCTATGAATAGCGTTCACGCGGCGAGGCCCGCACCGCGCGGGCGAAGGCCCATTTCCGGATCTGATCGACCTGTTCCTTCATGGTCTTCGAGAGCGGCACGACGTTGGCGGTCGCATTGAACAGATCCGCATCCGTCAATCCGCGCTCCTCGAGACGGGCGCTTGTCAGTGCCGACACCACGCACTGCTCGATCTCGGCGCCTGTCCAGCCTTTCGTGAAGGTCTTGAGCGGCTCGAAATTGAACCCCTCAAAATCGACCCCGCGCCGCCGCAGATGCACTCGGAAGATGTCGAGCCGCTCGTCTTCGAGGGGCAGATCGACGAAGAACACTTCGTCGAAGCGCCCTTTGCGGATCATCTCGGCGGGCAGGAGGTCTATGCGGTTGGCGGTGGCGCCCACGAACAGTCCGCGTGTCTTCTCCTGCATCCACGTCAAGAAGAAGCCGAATATGCGAGCCAACTCGCCTTCCTTGGCTTGCGTGTTGATGCCAGCCTCGATCTCGTCGAACCAGACCACTGCCGGAGCCATCGACTCAAGCATATGGCAGGCCTGCGCGAACGCGCTTTCCGGTGTTCCGTGACGTCCGGAGAAGATGGCAATCATATCGATGCGATAAAGGGGCAGCTCGAAACAGGACGCGACTGCCTTGATGGACAGACTCTTGCCACAGCCCGAGACACCCATGACCAGTACTCCTTTGGGCACGATCTCGGCGCTGATGCGGTCCCGCATCTGGAATAACTTGCGCCGCTCCATCAGCCATTTCTTCATGATCTCCAGTCCGCCGACGTGTTCGATGCTGGTCTCGGCGGGGATGTACTCGATCATCCCGGTGCGATTCACCAGCAGGCGTTTCTCTTCGAGCAGCACGGGAACCGATTCCTGATCCAAGACCTTGCGCGAGCTCAGCGCGCGGCGAATCGCATGGCGCGCCTCGTCGAGCGTCAGGCCCTGGAGCGCCCGTGCGAGCTGGAGGAGAGTAGCCTCGTCGGCATCGAGGCGGCCGCCGGTTGCCGTGATCGCCGCGGCCTCGTGCCGCAGAAACCCGACGAGCTCGCGCAGATCGGGAACTGCCAGCTCTACGTAGACGATGCTGCGCGCGAGCTCCTCGGGGATGAACTTGACCGGCGAGCAGATCATCACAAACTTGCCACGGTCAAGGCAGAGCTCGTACAGGTCGCGCAGTCGCCGCCGGATGTCCGGCGCCTCGCGCAGCGGTTCGTGGAAGTCCTTGAAGAGAAAGAGCGCCGGGCCATCGTACGTGGCGACGAAATCGAGAGCCGCACGCGGGCTGAGCAGCTCGCCGCCGCTACCATCGTCGCGGCGCATGCCCTCGGTGAGGCTCCATATCCAGAGCGGGACCGCCGCCGAGAAACATGCGCCTGCGGTGTCGCGCAGCAGCGCCATCACGCGCTGCTCTTCCGCGGAATGAATGTATGCCAGCGGTCGCCCCGATTCGACGATGTCGGCGAGGGTACGGAGCGCGCGGCTCTCGGTTTCGTCGGCCATTGAGCGGTGTCTACCTAGACATTAGCGACATTTCCCAGATGCGACATAGTCGTCGAGCGGTCCGAGCGCCCTGCCCAGAGCGTCCAGCCTCGCTATCGGGCCGTCCGGGGCGCTTCGCTTTCGAGTCCGACACGCGGACTCACCGCCGCGCCCTCGGCGCTCGCGGTCGCGCTGCCACCCGATACGGCGAAGCCGGCGCTGGCGGTGTACATCGCCTCGTGGAAGGTGCTGCCGCTGGGAGCGGTGGCCAGCGCAAATACGGGGTAGGCGAGACCACCCGCGAACGACGTCGAGATGTAATCCCCGACCATGACGCCTTGGGTGGTGCTCGGGAGCCACCCCAGCGACATCGGGCTGCCGAGCTGGGTGGGGGCGCTCCAGCTGGCGCCTCCGTTGGTCGAGGAAATGAATCCCACCGAGAGCTGACACGACGCGGCCGAGCAGGCGGCGTTGGGATAGTAGTAATAGGTGAGGCCCAGATGCGCCGACGCGCCGGCGGTCGTCTTGTCGACGGCCAGGCCCGGGATGAAATGGTCAACGGTGCTCGTCGTGGGATCGATCGGAACCCGGCTTGGCGCGAACCACGTCGTTCCGTCGGACGAGGTGCTGAACACGATGTCGTTCGAGGCGCAGCCAGAGCGGAAGCGGCAGTCCTGCCACGCCACGTACACCCGCCCGGCGCCGTCGATCTCGGCGGACGGCAACGGACTGGTTCGCAGGTTGCCGCTCACGGGGTGCGCCGCGATGATCGCGATCGTGACCGGGCCGGCGTAGCTCGCGCCGCCGTCGGTCGACGTGACGGCCTGCACCCTCGACTGGCTGCCGTTGTTCAGGGGCACGATGACGGTGCCGTTCGGCTGCACGACCGGCTGGCCGCCGATGACGCTCGTGGTCGGCACACTGGCTTGGGTCCACGTGAGGCCCCCGTTCGTGGACGTGGCCATGCGAAGCTGGTTGTTGGCGCCCGCGTCGTCGTACTCGGTGTAGCAATTCCCGTAGAAGGGGCTCGCGGCGGTGGTGTCGCAGACGGTCCAGTTCTTGTCCAGGTCGGCTCCCGTCCCGACCGTCACGGGGTTGGCCCAGGTGAGGCCACCGTCGACCGAGCGGCTCACCACCACCGCGGGGGAGTTGACGTTTGTCCCGTGCTCGACGAGCGCCAGCGAGGAGATGAGCCACACGGCGTGGCGGACGTCGTACGCGACCGACGGGTCGCTCACCCGATCGTAGGGGCCGGCACCCTGGAGCTTGGTGATCCCGGGCAGGAAACCCTTCGACCAGTTCGCGCCTCCGTCGGTGGACGTCGCCCAGCCGATGTCGGAGGCTCCTCCGTCGAAGAAGCGGCCGACCTGGAAGGTCGTCGCGATCGTCGAGCCGAACACGAACGTGTCCGGCTCGACCTCGGTTCCGTGCTGGCTGGTGGAATTCGTAAACGGATCGCTGCTCAGCTGTCGCAACCGAGAGTCGCAT
This sequence comes from Deltaproteobacteria bacterium, assembly GCA_005879795.1. Classification (NCBI taxonomy): domain Bacteria; kingdom Pseudomonadati; phylum Myxococcota; class Myxococcia; species Deltaproteobacteria bacterium. Next base: position 15,264 of record VBKJ01000148.1, on the reverse strand, counting down.
TGCGCTTCCGCACTACCCGTCGCGACGACGAGAGCGACGACGGAAGCGAGCCCCGTGAGCGTTGCGCGTTCGACCATCGGATCCGCGCCCAGGGGTAGCATCACGTCGCGCGCGGACTCAAGTGGGGTCGGGCTCACCGCACCTGCGCCGAGTCCGGCACCACATCAACCCCGACAACCCCGACTCGTCCACTGCGTGAGAAACTCAAAAGGGAAGCTGACCGAATCTGCGATATCAGACGCTGCCCCGCCCCCCCTCTGGCGCGCCTTCCTGCTCTTCCCCGGTGTGGCGCGAGCGCAAGCCATCCGGTCAACCGCGGTGAGGCGCTGCTGAGGTCCTCACGGCGGGCGCTCGGTTGGCCTGCCGTTTGCCCCGCTTCCGGCCGGCCATGCTGCGCACGGCAAGCACGAGACGGCCGGCCACGAGTCCGTGGGCGACGCACGATACAACCGGTCGTCCGCGCCATGCCACCGTGCCCGGAGTGGCACAACTCGGACCGGCTGCCGTCGCGCCTGCGACGATCGTCAGGCGCTGCCTCGTGCTGCTCGCCCTCGCGCTCGTTGCAGCACCGCCGGCAACGGCCGTGGCTTCCCCGCCCTGCCCGGGCATTCGCTTCCTCGTCGCCCCGGCCCTCGTACCGAGGACTGAGCTGCCATTCGACGCGATCGTCATCGACGCGGACGGCATGGCGACGATCACGAGTGGCTGCCCGCCCGTGCCGGCGCACGTCCGCCGGCGGGGCGGACGCAGCACGCTGCAGGCACGGTGGCACGCGTGCGGCGCGCTCCGCAGCGTACGGATGCGCGCGATAGTCGATGATGTGTCCTGCGCATCGTTGATCGGTACGTTCAGCGCCCGCGCGACCAAACGCCGACGCTTCCAGGCTCCGAGGTCCACCTGCGGCGACGGCCGGCTCGATGCGGAGGGCGGCGAGCAGTGCGAGACCGTCGCCGACTGCGCCGAGGGCCAGGCCTGCGACGCATGCGTGTGCGGGAGCGGGTCGTCCACCGTGAGCGCGGCGGGCCGGAAGAAGGCCACCACGACCTCGACGTCGACGACGAGCACCTCGTTGAGCACGTCCTCGAGCGCCAGCTCGAGCAGCTCGACCTCCACTACCTCGTCGACATCGACGACGAAACCGACGACCACCTCTACCTCCACCTCGACCTCGGCGACGACGATCTCGAGCACGACGTCGTCATCCACTGCCTCCAGCTCGAGCACATCGCGTCCGAGCACGAGCTCCTCGACGTCAACCGTGATTCCGACCACCAGCTCGACTTCGACCTCGTCGTCCTCGAGTACGTCGACCTCGACCAGCGGCTCGACGACGACCACGACCGCCCCCGGGCAGCTCTTCGAGGCCCCGAACCCGTGGAACACCGACGTCTCGACGCTGCTCAAGAGCGCGACCTCCGACGGCATCATCGAGGCGCTCGCCGCCGCCGGCGGCTGGGGTTTCGGCTCGATGCGGATCGACTTCAGCATCGAGGTGCTCCAAGCCGACGCCACGACGCCCTTCCGCACCTTCACGCCGACGGCCGACTTCTACACACCCGACTGCGACCACGTGCCGTTCCCAGTCCCTCCGGGCGGTGCGATCGAGGGCGAGACCGGCTACCAGTGCGTGAGCAACGGCGACTGCCACCTCATCGTGGTGCACCGGCCGACGAAAACCCTGTACGAGATGTGGCGCGCGAACATCGTCGGCTCGACCTTCACGGGCGGCTGCGCGGCGGTCTGGGACCTGACGCGCTCGTACCCGGCGACCCTGCGCGGCGATCAGTGCACCTCGGCCGACGCCGCCGGCTTCCCGATGGCGGCCATGCTCTTTTCGGCGGACGAGGTGGCGAGCGGCGCCATCAACCACGCGATCCGCTTCATCCTGCCGAACAGTCGTATGCGGAGCGGCGTGTACGTGCGGCCGGCCACGCACGCGGGCGGCCCGACCGGCGGGGCGAACCTGCCACCCTATGGCGTGCGCTTCCGCTTGCGATCCGATTTCCCGCTGGCCTCGCTGCCTTCCGAGGGCGCGCGTGTGATCGCTCGCGCGATGCAGCGCTACGGGATGATTCTCTCCGACGGCGGCAACATCGCCCTCACCGCGCAGAGCGATCGGTTCACCACGCACAAGTGGACCGAGGTCGGCGTCGACAGCCACTCGCTCACGGCCCTCCAGGTGACTGACATGGAGGTCGTCGGCATGGGGGCGACGATCCCGCTCACGTACGACTGCGTGCGGAACCCCTGACGGCGCCCCGTCACGAGGCCCAGGAGTCCCGCCCCCCGCTTGGCCGAAGCTCCTTCACGCGCGGGCCGATCAGGGTTTCTCGCCGACCAGACCGAGCTGCATCGCCTCGCCAACCCGAAGCTCACGGCTTCAGTTTGCGCGACGTCGGATCGACCGCTAGGCCGAGGGCTTCGAGGGCCTCGGCGCCAAGCAGCGGCTCGATACCCCGCGGGCCGATGAGAGCCGTATCCGCCGCTTCACGTCCGAGAAGCCGGATGAACACGGTCACCGCCCGCATGGACTTACGACGGCCGTCCGCGAGCCGTCCCTTCAGCCGTCTCGGCGCCTCCGTGATCTTCAGCCGCTGGGCGAGGTCGGCAGGAAGCACGGTGTACGTAGCGCCGCTATCGACGAGAATGCGAACCCGCGCTCTTCTCGCGCCGGCGAGTTCTGCGTCGACAGTCACATGGCCCATCGGCTGGTGATGCTTAGCAAAGGAGTGACCAGGCAGCCACGGTCGGGGCATCAACGAGATATCGGCTCGGATGTGCGCGCGATGCGGAGGCTGCCGGTCTGCACGCCGGTTCCTCGAGCAGGGAGAACGTCCGACGCTCGTCGAGCCGCCGCTCTCGCGCGCGGGTTGTACCCCTGACCGGCGCGAGGCATAAGGCCCGGATGACTCCGGTCGAGAAGGCCGACGTCCTCCTCGAGGCCCTGCCCTACATCCGCCGCTTCGCGGGCAAGCTGCTGGTCATCAAGTACGGCGGCCACGCGATGGAGGACGAGGAGCTGAAGGACTCCTTCGCGCAGGACGTCGCCCTTCTCAAATATGTCGGCATGAACCCCATGGTCGTGCACGGGGGTGGGCCGCAGATCGACATGGCGCTCCAGAAGGCCGGCATCGAGCCGCGTTTCGTGCGTGGGCTCCGGGTGACGGACGCGGCCACCATGGACATCGTCGAGATGGTGCTGGTCGGCAAGATCAACAAGGAGATCGTGGCGCTCTTGAACCGCCACGGCGGCAACGCGGTCGGGCTCTCGGGGAAGGACGGCGAGCTGCTGGTGGCGCGCAAGCACCGGAGCGGCGACCTGGGCCGGGTCGGCGAGGTGGTAGGAGTGAACGCGCGCGTCATCGAGGCGCTCCAGGGGTTCATCCCGGTGATCGCGCCGGTGGCGGCCGATGCCGACGGCGTCACCTACAACATCAACGCCGACGTGGTGGCCGGCAAGGTGGCGGAGGCGCTGCGCGCGGAGAAGCTCATCCTGCTCACCGACGTCGAGGGCGTGAAGAGCCGCGACGGCGCGCTCATCGACACACTCCCCGCCGACGCGGCGGGCGACATGATCCGCGACGGCACGATCGCCGGCGGGATGATCCCCAAGGTCGAGTGCTGCCTCGAGGCGATCCGCGGCGGCGTGAAGCAGGCCCACGTGATCGACGGCCGCGTGCGGCACGCGGTGCTGCTCGAGGTGCTCACCTCGCGCGGCGTCGGCACGGAGATCCTGCCCCGCACGGCGCGGCGGAGCCGGGGCCGGGCCGCCAGCGCGTGAGTGAGGGGAGCAGACTGACCAACGCCGAGGTGATCGCGCTGAGCGCCGCGCACGAGGTGGGCGTGTACGCGCGCCAGCCGGTCGCCTTCGTGCGCGGGCGCGGCGCGGAGCTGTGGGACGCGGACGGCAAGCGCTACCTCGACTTCTTCGCCGGCCTCGCGGTGAACAACCTGGGCCACTGCCATCCCGCGGTGGTGGAGGCGGTCACGGCGCAGGCGGCGACGCTGCTCCACGCCTCCAACGTCTACCACACGCTCCCCGCGAGCGAGCTGTGCGCGCTCCTCTGCCGGCACTCGTTCGCCGAGCGCGTCTTCCTCTCGAACAGCGGCGCCGAGGCGAACGAGGCCGCGATGAAGCTCGCGCGGCGCTGGGGCTCCGAGCAGGGCGGCGGCCGCTTCGAGATCCTGGCCACCACCGGCTCCTTCCACGGGCGCACCTTCGCGACCCTCACCGCGACCGGCCAGGAGAAGTACCACACGGGCTTCCTCCCCCTCCTGCCCGGCATCCGCCTCGTCCCCTACGACGACCTCGCCGCCATGGAGGCCGCCGTGCGCGATGAGACGGTCGCCATCATGGTCGAGCCGATCCAGGGCGAGGGAGGCGTCGTCGTGCCGGCGCCCGGCTACCTGGCGGGGCTGCGCGCGCTCGCCGACCGCCGGAACGTGCTCTTGATCCTCGACGAGATCCAGTGCGGCCTCGGGCGCACGGGGCGGCTGTTCGCACACGAGCACGCCGGCATCACGCCCGACATCGTGACGCTCGCCAAGGCGCTCGGCGGCGGGCTGCCGATCGGCGCCACGTGCACGACGGAGCGCGTCGCCGCCGCCTTCACGCCCGGCGCGCACGGCTCGACCTTCGGCGGGAACCCGGTCGCGTGCGCGGCCGCGATCGCGGCGCTCCGGGCGCTCGCCGAGCCGGAGCTCCTCGAGCACGTGCGCAGGGTCGGGCAGCACTTCCGGAGCCGCCTCGAGGCGCTCGTCGGGCGGCACGGCGTCCGGGAGGTGCGCGGCATGGGGCTCATGCTGGGCACCGTCCTCGACCGGCCCGGCGCGCCGGTCGTGGACCGCTGCCGCGAGGCCGGGCTCCTCATCAACTGCACGGCGGAGCGCGTGCTCCGCTTCCTGCCGCCGCTCATCGTCACGCGTGCGCAGGTCGACGACGGCTTAGCGATCCTCGAGCGGGCGCTCGCCGCGCGAGCGTGAGCGAGGAATATTCGCGAGCGTGAGCGAGGAATACTGATGAAGCGAGACGTCCTGCGCATCGCCGACCTCGCCACCGGGGAGATCGAGGCGATCCTCGCCCTCGCCGGGCGTCTGAAGGCCGATCTGCGCGACGGGAAGCCGCATCCGCTGCTCGCGGGACGGACGCTCGCCATGATCTTCGAGAAACCGAGCCTGCGCACGCGCGTCACCTTCGAGGTCGGCATGGTGCAGCTGGGCGGCGCCGCCATCCATCTCGCGCCCGGCGACATCCGCCTCGGCGAGCGCGAGTCGGCGCGCGACATCGCCCGGAACCTCGAACGGTGGGTCGACCTCGTCATGGCGCGCACGTTCCTCCACCAGAGCGTGGTCGACCTCGCGGCCGGCGCGCGCGTGCCGGTCATCAACGGCCTCTCCGACCTGCACCATCCCTGCCAGGTCCTCTCCGACTGCTTCACGCTCCTCGAGCGCCGTGGCCGGCTGGCCGGCCTGCGCGTCGCCTTCATCGGCGACGGCAACAACATGGTCCACTCGTGGATGGACGCCGCCGCGCGCCTGGGCTTCGACTTCGTTCTCGCCTGCCCGGCCGGCTACGAGCCCGACCCGAGGATCGTCGCCGAAGCCGGGCCGCACGCGACCGTCACGCACGAAGTGGAGAGCGCGGCGCGGGGCGCCGACGTGGTCTACACCGACGTGTGGACGAGCATGGGCCAGGAGGCCCAGGCGAAGGCCCGGCGCCACGCCTTCCGCCCCTACCAGGTGAACGAACGCGTGGTCGCGCTCGCCGGCCCGCGCGCGCTCGTCATGCACTGCCTCCCCGCCCACCGCGGCGAGGAGATCACCGACGCCGTCCTCGACGGCCCGCAGTCGGTGGTCCTCGACCAGGCCGAGAACCGCCTCCACGTCCAGAAGGCGATCATGTGCTGGCTCGTCGGCGCCGGCTGAGAGTTACGCCGTGGGCTCGACCTCGCCCACGAGCGCGAGCCCGCGGTCGCCGTGCCGCACCCGGAAGCGCACCCTGGCGGAGTAGGGGCCGAGCTGTGCCTTGGTCTCGATCACCGGCACGGCCGCCCAGAAGTTGGCGACCCGGGCCGGCACGAGCGCGCACGCGCCGTCCTGCGCCCGGACCAGGAGCCCGCCCTCGGCGCGCCGCACCTCGGCGTCCGACCAGGGCGCAACGACGCGGCCCACGCGCACGCCGCCCCCATCGAGGGTGACGGCGCCGGCGCGGCGCCTGGCGCTCGCCACCCCACGTTCCGCGAGCGCCACCACGAGGGCCACGGCGAGGCCGGCGCTCCCCGCCCCGCCGAGCCCGGCGGCCAGCGCCGGCGCGTAGACCCACCACGCGAGCGCGCGCGGCAGGGGATCGGTCGGCGGGCCGAGGCGCACGGTCTCGCCCTCGTCGAGGAGCGCCCACAGCTCCGCGGCGAGGCCGGCGGCCACCCGGCCGAGCAGCGCGCTGCGCACCGGGGCGGCGAGCGGCAGACGAAGGCGCCTGCCGCCGCCCTCGAGCACGAGCGCGTGCCGCGCCTCGGTGAGCGTCACGACCTGGGACCACGGGAGCCGTCGCACCGCCCTGCCCGGTCCCATCGCGATCACCTCCGCCTCGTCGAGGTGATAGCGGCGCAGCCCCTCGCTCGGCTCGGGTGCCGAGCGCGCGAGGAGCCAGCCCACGGTGACGACCGCGAGCATGGCGCCCGCGGACCCGAGGTACGCCGCAAGCAACGACGGCGCGAGTGCGGCCAGGGCGAGCCACGCGACCCAGCCGAGCGGGAGCACCGCCGAGGCGCCCGCAACCGTCAGCCAGAGGGGACGCTCCACGGGCGCGGGCGAGGTGGCGGACATCACCCGGAGTCTCGGCCGATTGTCGACGAGGCTTGAATGTCGAAACCGCGTTGGTCCCCCGGGGAGGCGTGTGGTAGGTCATGCGGCCATGGCCGCCCCGGTGCGCCGCATCGTCCTCGCCTATTCGGGCGGGCTCGACACCTCGGTCATCCTGCGCTGGCTCGTCGAGCGCCACCAGGCGGAGGTGGTGGCCTTCTGCGCCGACCTGGGCCAGGCCGAGGAGCTCGGCGGCCTGGAGGAGAAGGCGCGCCGCACCGGCGCCACGAAGACGATCGTCGAGGACCTGCGCGAGGAGTTCGTGCGTGACTTCGTCCTGCCGATGTTCCGCGCCGGCGCGATCTACGAGAACCAGTACCTCCTCGGCACCTCGATCGCCCGCCCGCTGATCGCCAGGCGGCAGATCGAGATCGCGCGCCAGGAGCGCGCCGACGCGGTCGCGCACGGGGCGACGGGCAAGGGCAACGACCAGGTGCGCTTCGAGCTCGCCTACGCCGCGCTCGCGCCCGAGCTGACCGTGATCGCGCCCTGGCGCGAGTGGGACATGAAAGGCCGCGCGGACCTGATCGCCTACGCCGAGCGGCACCGCATCCCGATCACGACGACGGCGGAGAAGCCCTACTCGAGCGACCGGAACCTCCTCCACGTGAGCTACGAGGGCGGCCTCCTCGAAGACCCGTGGCGGGCGCCCTACGAGGACATGTTCCAGCTCACCGTCGCGCCCGAGCGCGCAGCGGAGCGGGCCGAGGAGATCGAGGTCGAGCTCGAGGCGGGCGTGCCCGTGGCGGTGAACGGCGAGCGGCTCGGGCCGGCGGCCCTGCTCGCGCGCCTGAACGCGCTCGCCGGCCCCCACGGCGTCGGGCGCGTCGACGTGGTCGAGAACCGCTACGTCGGGCTCAAGTCGCGCGGGGTGTACGAGACGCCCGGCGGCACCGTGCTGCGCGCGGCCTTCCAGGCCGTCGAATCATTGACCCTCGACCGAGAAGTCCTGCACCTCCGCGATGCGCTCGCCCCGCGCTACGCCGAGATGGTCTACTACGGCTACTGGTTCGCCCCCGAGCGCGTGATGCTGCAGGCTGCGATCGACGAGGCCGCGCGCGCGGTGACCGGGACGGCGCGGCTCCGCCTCTACCGTGGCAGCGTGTGCGTCGTCGGGCGGAAGGCGCCGCGCTCGCTCTACGACCCGAAGCTCGTGAGCTTCGACGACGCGGGCGGCTACCGCCAGGAGGATGCGGGCGGGTTCATCCGCCTCTCGGGGCTGCGCCTCCGCATCAAGGCGCTCGTCGAGCGCAACGCGAGATGACCCGCCGCCGCGCCAGGGCGCGGGCGCCGAAGGCGTGGGCGGGACGCTTCGCCGCGCCGGCGGCCTCCGTGGCCGAGGCCTTCACCACCTCCCTGCCCTTCGACCGCCGCCTCTACCCGCACGACGTCGCGGGGAGCGTGGCCCACGTGCGCGCGCTGGTGCGCGCGCGGCTGCTCACCCGGCGCGAGGGCGCGCGCCTCGAGGGCGGGCTCGCGCGCGTGCGCCGCGAGCTCGACGCGGGGCGCTTCCGCTTCCTCCCCTCCGACGAGGACATCCACATGGCGATCGAGCGGCGGCTCACCGAGCTGGTCGGGCCCGTCGGCGGGAAGCTCCACACCGGCCGGAGCCGCAACGACCAGGTGGCGCTCGATCTGCGCCTCTGGCTGCGCGCCGAGTGCGCTGCCCTCGACGCCGCGCTCGCGCGCGTGCAGCGCGCGCTCGCCACGCTCGCCCGGCGGCATCGCGATGCGCTCCTCCCCGGCTACACGCACCTCCAGCGCGCGCAGCCGATCCTGCTGGCGCACCACCTCCTCGCCTATCGCGAGATGCTGGCGCGCGACCGCACCCGCCTCCGCGACTGCCGCGCGCGCGCCGACGAGCTGCCGCTCGGCGCCGGCGCGCTCGCGGGCGCGGGCTTCCCGCTCGACCGGCGGTTCGTCGCGCGCCAGCTCGGCTTCGCGCGCGTCACCGCCAACAGCGTCGACGCGGTCGCCGACCGCGACGCGGCCGCGGAGTTCCTCGCCGCCGCGGCGATCTGCGCCGTGCACCTCTCGCGCCTGGCCGAGGAGATCGTCCTGTGGGCGAGCGAGGAGTTCGGCTTCATCGAGCTGCCCGACGCCTTCGCGACCGGCAGCTCGATGATGCCGCAGAAGAAGAACCCGGACGTGGCCGAGCTGGTGCGCGGCAAGACGGGGCGCGTGACGGGCGCGCTGGTGGCGCTCTTGACCACGCTGAAGGGGCTGCCGCTCGCGTACAACAAGGACCTGCAGGAGGACAAGCCGCCGCTCTTCGACGCCGCCGACACGCTCGGGCAGTCGCTCGACGTGATGGCCGCGATGCTGCCGCACCTGCGCTTCCGCACCGCGCGCATGGCGGCCGCGGCCGACGGCCTCCTCCTCGCCACCGACCTGGCCGACCTGCTGGTCGAGCGCGGCGTTCCCTTCCGGCGCGCGCACGCGATCGTGGGCGGCCTCGTGCGGCACTGCCTCGCGACCGGGACGTCGCTGCGGGAGCTGGACGCGGACCTCCTGCGCAGGCACTCGCCGCATCTCACCCCGGAGCTGGTCCGGCGCCTGACGCCCGCGCGCTCCGTGGCGCGCCGCCGCGTCGTCGGCGGGACCGCACCGCGCGAGGTCGCACGCCAGCTCGCCCGCGCGGCACGGGAGGACGCCTCGTGAGGCGCGCCGCGGTCGTGCTACTCGTGCTGGCCGGCGCGCTCGGGGCCTGCGGCCGCAAGGGGCGGCCCGTCCCGCCCCAGCTGGTCGAACCCGAGGCGGTCGAGAACCTGGCCGCGATCGTGACCCCGGAGGGCGTGCGTCTCTCCTGGCTCCGGCCGACGCACTACACGGGCGGGGGCCGCATGAACGACCTGGGCGGCTTCGAGATCGAGCGCGCCGCGGGCGAGGGCGCGCCGCCCGGGTTCGCGAAGATCGGCACCGTCATGCTCGAGGACCAGCAGCGCTTCCGCAAGGAGCGTCACCTCGAATGGGTCGACAAGGACGTGCGCCCCGGCGAGCGCTACCGCTACCGGGTCACGGCCGTGACGCTCGACGGCTACCGGAGCGCGCCGGCGGGGCCGGTGAACGTGCGCTACGGGAATCCGCCGGGCGCGCCGGCCGCCGAGCCGGCGACCCCGTAGCGCCCCGGCGGCTGCCGCTTTCCGATCGCTGCTACTCGACCTCGTTCGCGAGCATCTGCTCGAGGCTCTGCCGCCGCCGCACCAGCCGGAGGCTTCCGTCCGGCTCGCGCAGCACCTCGGGTGCGAGCGGATAGGAGTTGTAGTTGCCGGTGCTCATGGCGGCGCAGTACGCGCCCGCGCCGCCGACGACGACGAGGTCGCCGATCTCGGGCCGCGCCACCTCGCGCGGCGCCAGCGCCTCGGGATCACCCGGCGCGGGCGTCAGGATGTCGCCCGACTCGCAGCACGGGCCGACGAACACGACGCGCGCCGCCGGGCGCCCCTCCGCGAGCACCGCGATCGGGTGCTGCGCGCCGTAGAGCGAGGCGCGGGTCACCTCCGTCATGCCGGCGTCGAGCTTGGCGAAGAGGTAGCCGTCCTGCCCGGTGTCGACCACGTCGACGCAGGTGGCGACCACGACGCCGGCGTTGGCGACGAGGTAGGTCCCCGGCTCGATCTCGAGATGGAGCCTGCGGCCGGTGCGGCGATGGAAGCCGACGAACGCCTGCCGCACGACCGACCCGACGGCGGCGAGGTCCGTCGCCTGCTCGCCCGGGACGCGCGCCACCTTGAAGCCGCCGCCGAGGCTGACCGTGATGACGGCGGGCAGCCGCTCCGCGATCTCGAGCACCAGGCCCGCCACGCGCATCCACACCGCCGGATCGCTGCCCGAGCCGATGTGGGTGTGGAGCCCGCGGACCACGAGCCGGTGGCGGGCGGCGAGCGCCTTCGCCTCGTCCAAATGCGCGTGCCAGATGCCGAAGCTCGCGGCGGGGCCGCCGGTGTTGGTGCGGTTGGTCGAGCCGCTGCCGAGGCCCGGGTTCACCCGGATGGTCACGTCGCGGCCGGGGAGCACCCGGCCATAGCGGTCGAGCTGGTGGAGCGAGCAGGCGTTGTAGAGGACGCCCAGAGCCACGAACTCCTCGAGCCGGCGCGAGGGCACCTGCGCGGTGAGCTGGATGTGCCCGGGGGCGAAGCCGGCGCGCAGTGCGCGCTCGACCTCGGGATCGCTCGACGCGTCGATGTGCAGGCCGAGGTCGCGGAAGATCGCCAGCACGGCGTGGCTCGAGTTCGCCTTCATCGCGTAGCGCAGCGTGAACCCGAAGGCGTGCGGGAAGGCGAGCGCGGTGCGGGCAGCGGCCTCGAGCGCCGCGCGGTCGTAGACGAAGCACGGCGTCCCGAAGCGCTCGCGCACCAGCGCGGCGTCGGCAGGCGTCAAGAGCATGGGGCGCAGAGAATCATCCGCGGGCGGACGAATGCAACGGGGCGCGTCCCACGAGCGTCGAGGCGACCGCGGTTGACGCTGCAACGCAGCGCATTGTAAGGGTTCGGCGCGGCGCCATGGCCATTCTCCGCTTCGCGAAGCTGCACGGCACGGCGAACGATTTCGTCTACGTCGATGCGCGCGCGGGCTTCCCGGGCGATCCCGCGGCGCTCGCGCCCCGCCTCTGCGACCGCCGCCGCGGCATCGGCGCCGACGGCCTCATCCTGCTCGAGAGCTCCGCAGCCGCCGACTGCCGCATGACCATCTACAACGCCGACGGCAGCCGCGCCGAGATGTGCGGCAACGGCATCCGCGGGCTCGCCAAGTTCGTGCACGACCGGGGGCTCGTCACCGCCGACCCGCTCCGCGTCGAGACCGACGCGGGCGTGAAGACGGTCCGGACGGAACTGAACGGCGACGGCCGCGTGGCGCGCGTCAGCGTCGACATGGGGCGGCCGCTGTGGGACGGCCGGCAGATTCCCGTCGCCGCGGACGGCGAGGTCGTCGACCGCCCGCTCGAGGTGGACGGGCACCGCTACGTCGTCACCTGCGTCTCGATGGGGAACCCGCACTGCGTCGTGTTCGTGGATGGCGACGTCGCGGGCCTGCCCCTCGCCGACCTGGGGCCCCGCTTCGCGCGCCACCCGTTCTTCCCGCGCGGCGTGAACACCGAGTTCGTCCGTGCCCTCGGTCCGGAGCGGCTCGAGATGCGGGTGTGGGAGCGCGGTGCGGGCGAGACCATGGCGTGCGGCACGGGCGCGTGCGCCGCCGCCGTCGCCGCCGCGCGCACGGGGCGAGGCGGCCGGCGGGTGGTCGTGGCGCTCCGGGGCGGCGAGCTCGAGATCGACTGGCGCCCCGACGATCGGGTTCTCATGACCGGGGACGCGGTCGAGGTCTTCGAGGGGCAGGTGGAGGTGTAGCGATGCTCACCGGCGCCATGACGGCCCTGGTCACCCCCTTCCGCGCCGGCGAGGTCGACATCGAGGCCCTCGACGCGCTGGTCGAGGCGCAGATCGCGGGCGGCATCAACGCCCTCGTCCCCTGCGGGTCGACGGGCGAGGCCGCGACCCTGACGCACGAGGAGCACGTCGCGGTCGTGCGCGAGGTGGTGCGCGTCGCACGCGGGCGCGTGCCGGTCATCGCGGGCACCGGCTCCAACTCGACGGCGGAGGCCATCCGGCTCACGCGCGGCGCGGAGGAGGCGGGCGCGGCCGCCGCCCTCCTGATCTCGCCCTACTACAACAGGCCGACGCAGGACGGCATCTACCGCCACTATGCCGCGGTCGCCGACGCGACCAGGCTGCCGCTCATCCTCTACAACATCCCGGGCCGCACCGGCTCGAACATCACGCCCGAGACGATCGCGCGCCTCGCGGACATCCCGAACATCGCGGGCGTGAAGGAGGCGAGCGGGAACCTGGCGCAGGTGCTCGAGATCATCGACGAGTCGGGGCCGGACTTCGGGGTCTACGCGGGCGACGACATCCTGACGCTCCCCATCATGGCCGCGGGCGGCCACGGCGTGATCTCGGTGGGTGCCAACCTGATGCCGCGCGCCTACGTCGAGCTGACCGACGCGCTCCTCGCGGGCGACCTGGAGCGCAGCCGGATGCTGAACCACCGCCTGCTCCCCCTCATGCAGGCGCTCACGCTCGAGGTGAACCCGATCCCGGTGAAGACCGCGCTCGGCATGATGGGCCGGTGCGCCGACGAGTTCCGCCTCCCGCTCATGTCCATGAGCCCGGGGGCGCGCATCAGGCTCGAGGCGGTGCTGCACGAGTACGAGCTCGTCTGAGCCGAGCGCGCCGAGGGCGCTGCCCATCGTCGTCTGCGGCGTGGCGGGGCGCATGGGCCGGCTCCTGGTCGCGCTCGCGCGCGAGGACCCGCGCCTGCGGGTCGCGGGCGCGATCGAGGCGGCCGGCCACCCGGCGGTCGGACGGGACGCGGGCGAGGCGGCCGGCGGCGCGGCGGTCGGCGTGCGCGTCGGCGACGACCTCGGCGCCGTCTGCCGGGCGGAGCAGGTGGTCCTCGACTTCACGGCGCCCGCGGCGACCCTCGCGCACACGCGCCTCGCGGCCGAGCGCGGCGCGGGGTTGGTGATCGGGACCACCGGCCTCGACGCCGGCCAGCAGCGCGAGCTCGCCGCGCTCGCCGCCCGCACCCGGACCGTGCTCGCGCCCAACATGAGCGTGGGGGTGACCGTGCTGACCGCGCTGGTGAGCCTCGCCGCGCGCCTCCTCGACACGAGCTTCGAGGCCGAGATCGTCGAGCTGCACCACCACGCGAAGACAGACGCGCCGAGCGGCACGGCCCTCGCGCTCGCGCGCGCGGTGGCGGCGGCGCGCGGCCAGGACTTCGAGCGGGCGAAGCGGCTCGCACGGGAGGGGCTGGTGGGCGAGCGGCCACGCGACGAGATCGGCATCGTGGGGCTGCGCGCCGGCGACGCCGTCGGCGACCATACGGTCGTCTTCGGCGGCCTCGGCGAGCGCCTCGAGCTCGTCCACCGTGCCCAGAGCCGCGACTGCCTCGCGCGCGGCGCGTTGCGCGCCGCGCGCTGGGTGGCGGGACGGCCTCCCGGCCTCTACTCGATGCGCGACGTGCTCGGGCTGTGAGGCGCGCGGCGGCGCTGGCCGTCCTCGCCGCGGCGTGCCTCCACGCGCCGCCCGCGCTGCCGCCGCTCCGTGTCGGCACGAGCGGCGACTATTCGCCCTTCTCGCTCACGCGCGACGGCACGCTCGAGGGGCTCGACGTCGAGGTCGCACGCCGCTTCGCGCGCGACAGCGGCCGCCGCCTCGAGCTCGTCCGCTTCCGCTGGCCGGAGCTGACGCGGGACCTCGCGGCGGGGCGCTTCGACCTCGCGATGGGCGGCGTCACGGCCCGCCCGGAGCGGGCCGTGGCGGGCGTATTCACGCGCCCGGTCGCGGAGGCGGGGGCGGTCGTGCTCGCCCACCAGCGGCTCGACCCGCGCAGCTCCTGGCTCCGACTCGGGGTGAACGCGGGCGGGCACCTCGAGCGGGTCGCCGCGCGCCTCTTCCCGCACGCGCTGCTGGTGCGGACGAACGACAACCGCGCGCTCGCGGAGCTGCTCGCGAGCGGGGCCGCGGATGCCATCCTGACCGACGAGGCCGAGGCGGACGCGCTCGCGCTCCCCGGCGCCGTCCGTCTGGGGCCGTTCACCCGCGATCGGAAGGCCTACCTCGGGCGCGATCCGGCGCTCGTCGCCGAGCTCGATGCCTGGCTCCGCGCTCGCGAGGCCGACGGGACGCTCGCCGCGCTCCGCGCCCGCTGGCTCGGCGCGCCACGCGCGGCCGCCCGCTCCGCCTTCGCGTCGGATCTGGAAGCGCTCCTGGCGCTCGTCGACCTGCGGCTCGCCTTCATGCCGGCCGTCGCCGCGGCCAAGCAGAAGACGGGCCGGCCGGTGGAGGATCCGGAGCAGGAGGCGCGCGTCCTCGGCGCGGTCCGTGCGCGGGCCGCCGAGCGGGGCCTCGACCCGGCGGCGATCGAGGCCCTCTTCCGCGCCCAGATCGAGGCGGCACGCGCCTTGGAGCGCGAGTTCCTGGCGCATCCCGAAGAAGTCGACGGCCTCGACCTCGAGCGCGAGGCCCGTCCGGCCCTCGCGCGCATCTCGGAGCAGATCGTGGCCCGGGCTGCGGACCTGGCCGCCGACCCGGGCGCGCTCGCCTCCCTCGATCCGGGGCGGGTGGCCGAGGCCCTGGACGGCTCGCTCACGCCCGCCCCGCACCGGCTGGCCATCGCGAGGGCCATCGCCCGCCTCAGGCGAGCCCCGCCACACGCCGCGAGAAAACCGCCGCTCGCAGCGGGCGGGCGAGTGTCCGTACCGGGAACGCAGCAGCGCTCCGCGCTGGGAGACGTCGACCCGCGAGCGAGCGTCATCTCTGTGGCACACCGCCAGGAGAGTGACGCGGCATCCTCCCAGAAACCCTCCACCCTTTCACTGGTCTTCGCCGCCAAGAGTAA
>VBKJ01000147.1 GCA_005879795.1 Deltaproteobacteria bacterium | reverse complement strand
GTCAGCCCGACAGCTCGACGCCGCCGGGCTGCAGTGCCGAGGCCGACAAGCCCGACAACGACCTCTGCACGCATCCGGGGTGTCTGGCGGGGCACTGCGAGCCCGCGCACACGCGGACGTCCTGTACCACCGATCAATGCAACCAGGGCTGCAGCCCGACGACGGGCCTGTGCACGCCCACGCCCGCGAGCACGAGCTGTACGCCGACGGGCCCCGTGGACCCGTGTCAGATCCCGGGCTGCGAGATCGATCCGGCGAACGCCCAGCACGGTATCTGTGTTGCCGGGCATCTGAGTCAGCCCGACAGCTCGACGCCGCCGGGCTGCAGTGCCGAGGCCGACAAGCCCGACAACGACCTCTGCACGCATCCGGGGTGTCTGGCGGGGCACTGCGAGCCCGCGCACACGCGGGAGAACTGTCCCACCGATCAGTGCAACCAGGGCTGCAACCCGACGACCGGCATGTGCACGCCCGTGCCCCCGAGCACCACGTGCACGCCCGACGTCACCGCCGGTCCCTGCCAGATGCCGGGCTGCGAGATCGACCCGGCCAACGCCAAGCACGGCATCTGCGTCGCCTCCCACATGAACAAGCCGGACAGCACTACGTGCGGCCCGGATACCACTCCGGGCGACGCGTGCGTGCCTGGCTGCGAGGCTGGACAATGTGTCCAGACGCACGTGTGCGTCCAACTCGGATGTCGCGTCACCGGTGGCGGGAGGGTGGACGCGTGCGGCCCGGGCGACTCCGGCTGCGATCCCAGCACGCCTGGCTCGTGCGCGCCCGACACCTGTGACAGCCCGGCGCTCAACGCCACGCATGGTGGGCAGGTGGGCGCGCCGATCGGGGTCGCGACACCGTTCACGCCAGACTCCGCGTGCATCGCCGGCGAGTGGACGCATGTGCGTCACATCCGGCCGCGGCTGTTCGGCAACTTCCACGCGCGCAGCTTCGACAGCCTGGAATGCGCGTGCCTCCCCTGTCCGGAAAATCCCGATGCACCGGGTGTAGTCGGCGCCCTGTGCAATCCGGACGATCGCATCTGCGGCCCCGAGCCGCGGCGCGCACCGGCCAACAAGATCTGCTTCTCGGGCCCGGGTGACTACGCGCTCACCAACGGCAAGCGCGACAGGCGGAGCGTGGTGTTCCGGGTCGATGTCGAAGACCGCAGCGAGCCAGGGGGGACGAATGGACCGCCGCCTCCCGACCGGTATCGGATGCGGATCTGGTTCGTGGACCCGGCTAGCAGCGAGGGCTTGACGCTGCGCCAGGCGGTGGCCTGCGCCAATCCGACGACCGAGGACATCTCAGCGCCTCCGCCGAATATCGACGACGGTGGCGACCTGATCCGGGGCAACCAGCAGATTCACCCGCCGCTCAAGAAGACATGCACCCCGTAGGGTAGGCGCCAAAAAAGCCCGGAAGCTCAGCGAAGGGCTCGGGCCAACAGCAAGGTGGGAGGGAGCAAGCGCTCCCTCCCACCTTCGTCATTTGGCCCGTGAAGACGCGACCGCACGATGGCTCTCCCCATAGATCTCAGCGTACCCGATGTCGTGTCCCCAGCCGTGCATTCGGGGTCGTCACCGCCCCAAGGCTCGTTGCGGAGCGCTCGACCTGAGATGGCTCCCGGGGCCGTTCGCTCCCGGGTCCAACACCGGGGTTACAGGCCTGGCGCGACGCCCGCCGCGAGCGGTCGGCCTCTGCCTGACGGTTCGGGCAGACCGGCGACCCCGTGAGAGACGGATGGGGAGCCTGCGCCACCACCCGCCGCTGGGTCGGTCAGCCGCCGGCGCGCAGCCTCTGCAACACCGAGAGCGCCTTGACGCGGATCTCGGCCGCGCGGGAGTCCCGCAACACCTGCATGGCGACGTCCTCGGCCTGCGCGCTGGCCGAGGTGCGCAGGAGGGTGCCCAGGAAGGCACTGTCCGCGTTGTTCAGCTCGCCGATCACGGCGGAGCGCAGCTCGGGCTCGGCCTCGACCGTCGCGAGGCCCGTGCGCACGGCCTCGGCCCGCACGGCGGCGTCACCATGATGGAGGCTCAAGTCGAGGAGCTGCCGGAGCGTCGCCGATTGCGCCCCGAGGGCCTCGGCCAGCTGGCCGGTAACCGGCACGGGAGGATGGCGATCGATGAGCCCCGGGAGAGAGCCGGGGAACGGCCGCCTTGAGGCGGCCACCCTTGCCGTACACGAGCGCGAAGTTCTGCTCACCCAGCAGACGGGCGAGCGCCTCCGGCAAGGGCACCGATTCGAAGTCGGCGGTCACCTCGCGCGGCTCGCGCACCTGGCCCCGGATCTCGGCGCCGCTCTGCCGGGCGAGCTCCGCGAGGATGTCGGAGTTTTGCACGCCGCTCAGGCGGACGGTGAGCGCATCGTTGCTATAGGCAATGAGAGGCACCGGCGCGTCGTCGGCCGCCCGGGCATTGCGCCAGCCGAGCATCGCTGCCAGGGCGATCCCGGCGGCCGTCGCCCGCCCGCAGGTCCGCGCGGAGCCCATCGTGTGTACTCTACGCGGCCGCTGGTCCTTTCCGCAAACGCCTCGCCGCCTCCGGCCTCAGCTCGCGCTCCCAGCAGGGCGCACGCCAGTGGCCTCGGGCGCGATCGGTCCGGTCGCAACCTTGCGGCTGTGCAAGCGCCCGTGGAACATCATCTATGTCATATGCCAACAATGGTAACTTCGCCTTGACACCCAGCAAGAGCTGCGTCAATGATCCCGACTCGCAACCCGAGCGAGCGATGCAGAAGCGGCATCACGCATCATGACACAGCACAGACGGCGACGGGTACCGAAGCTCCTCCCCGTTTTCGTCGGCGCCGCCTGGCTCCTGGGCGGCGGCGTCCCGGCCTGGGCGGCGCCATCGACCTACACCGTGAACAGCACGGCCGACGCGGTTGACGCGAACATCGGCGACAACGTGTGCCGGACCGCTGCCGGGGCCTGCACCTTGCGCGCGGCCATCCAGGAGTCGAACGCGCACAACGGCGCCGACACGATCAGCCTGCCTACAGGCGGCGTCTACAAGCTCACCATCTCCGGCCGGAACGAGAACCATGCCGCGACCGGCGATCTCGACATCACGGATGCGGTCAACATAACGGGCGCCGGGGCGAGCAGCGTGATCATCGACGGAAACGGGCTCGATCGCGTGTTCGACATCGACTTCAACGGCACCGTCAATATCTCGGGGGTCACGATTCGCAACGGCAACCCCGGAGTTGCGGAAGGCGGCGGCATCCGAACAGGCGCTATCGCTGCCAACGACACCGTCACCCTGAACCTGAGCAACGTCGTCGTGACACAGAACACGGGCGGCGTCTCTGGTGGCGGAATCGCGAACACCGATATCCTGTCGCTCACGGACGTCACGGTGAGCAACAACACCTGCGCTGGAACCTCGTGTTCCGGCGGAGGTATCTCCAACTCGACCGGCGGCGTCGCCACCCTGAACCGTGTAACGCTGAGCGGCAACTCGGCGACCGGGGGCGGTGGGCTCGAGAGTGACTTCGATGTGAATCTCACCAACGTGACGATATCCGACAACAGTGCCGACTCCGGCGCCGGAATGCAGCACAACAGTGGCACCGCGACGCTCGTCAACGTCACCATCAGCAACAACATCGCTACGCCGGGGGGCGGGGGCTTCGTCAATCTCGGGGACGCGACCTTCAAGTACACCATCTTCGAGCACGACCCGGCGAGCGAGACTTGCATGAACTTGACCTTCGATCCGACGATGTTCACGTCGGGCGGGCACAATATCGACGTCGGCACCAGCTGTGGCCTGACGGGCACCGGCGATCTCAGCAACACCGACCCCGGGATCGCCCCGCTCGCAAGCAACGGCGGTCCCACCCAGACGCAGGCCCTCGTCATGGGCAGCCCGGCAATCAACGCCGGCGGTACCGACTGTCCGCCCCCCTCGACGGATCAGCGCAGCGTATCCCGCCCGCAGCCCTCGGGCGGCCGGTGCGATATCGGTGCGTTCGAGCACCGGTCGACCGACCCGTTCCCCACCACCACCACGTCGACCACGACCAGCTCGACGACGACCACGCGGCCGCCGACCACCACCACGAGCACGACGTCCACGACCAGCACCACGACCACCACGCTCTTGTGCGGCGACGTGAACGGGGACGGCGTGGTGAACATCGGTGACGCGCTCGTCATAGCCCAGTATACCGTCGATCTGCGCACGTGCGGCCTAGCGCCCTTCGGTCACCCCCAGGTCTGCGACGTCAACCGGGACGGCGGTTGTAACATCGGTGACGCACTGAGAATGGCCCAGTGCTCCGTGGAACTGATCAGCTGCAACTTCTCGTGCCTCCCATTCTCGTGCCCACCATGAGGCGGCCCGTGCACTGTGAGATCTGCGCCGCCTGAAACGACGGCGCAGTTGCAGGCAGCCCCCCTCCTCTCGGACAGTCTTGACAGCCGCCCGCGTACCGGGCATTCGTCTTCGCCTCCCCCTCCATGGCTCCCGTTAGCCGCTTCCTTCTCGGCGTAGCCGCGCTGTTGCTCGCGGTCGCTCCCGCGGCCGCGGCGACATTCACGGTCAACGACACCACGGACGCCGTCGATGCGGCGCCCGGTGACGGCAAGTGTGCCACCGCAGGCGCCACCTGCACCCTGCGCGCTGCGATCCAGGAGGCAAACGCCCATGCCGGCGCCGATACGATCATGGTCCCGGCCGGCACCTACCTGCTGAGGATCGCCGGCCAGGGCGAGGACGTCGCCGCGACCGGCGACCTCGACATCACCGATGATGTCACCATCACCGGCGCCGGCGCCGACAGCACGATCCTCGATGGGAACGGGATCGACCGCATTTTCGACATCTCGGCGTCGCTGGTTGCGATCTCTGATCTGACCATTCGGAACGGGAACCCCGGACCGGGGGACAATGGGTTTGGGGGCGGCCTCTACAACAGCAGCACGCTCACGTTGAGGAACGTGGTCGTCGCCAACAATACCGCAGCAGCCAGCGGTGGCGGCATCTCAAATGACAATGACATCACCCTGACCAACTGCGTCGTGAGCGGGAACACTGCCGCCAACTTCGGCGGGGGCATCGACAATCCGGCGACGGCCACGCTGGAAAATGTCACGGTGAGTGGAAATACGGCGAATGCTGGCGGGGGCATCGCCAACGACGACTCCTTCGGTGCGATGGCCGTGTTGACCAACGTCACCATCGCGGACAACAGCGCCTCCCCGGGCATGGGTGGCGGCTTCTACAACGTCGGCGATGCTACGTTCGGCTACGTGATCGTCGCGAACAGTCCTTCCGGGGACAACTGTGCCGGCAGCGGCACCTCGACTTCCCAGGGGCACAACCTGGACAGCGGCAACACCTGCGGCTTTGCGGGTGCCGGGGACCTCGTCGGCATGGACCCGCAGCTCGGTCCGCTGCAGGACAACGGTGGCCCCACCCCGACCCACGCACTTTTGCCAGGCAGCCCTGCGATCGACGCGGGCGGCAGCGACTGTCCGCCGCCTGCCACCGACCAGCGCGGCTTTCCCCGTCCGGTGGATGGCAACGACGATGGCGTCGCCACGTGCGATATCGGCGCATACGAGCTCGGTGGAACGGCCCCGGGTTGCCCGAAGACCCCCACCTTCCCATCCATCGATTGTCGGCTCGACGAATTGATCCAGACCGTGCAGACGGCCGTCGGCCCGGGCGCGCTGCGCGACGGGTTGGGCAGGATCCTCACGAGGGCCAAGACACAGACCGGGCAGGCCCAGCAGGCCCTCGCGAATGGGAAGAAGCGTCGTGAGAAGTCGATGCTCGGAGGAGCGAGCCGGTCGGTCGGCAAGTTCAAGGGCCGCCTGCGCTCGCGCCGGGCACAGAACCAGATTCCCGGCGACGCGCTCGATGGCATGAAGAACACGGCCGATCAGCTGCGGCACGATCTGATGACGCTGCGCAGCTCGAGCTGAGAGCAGGGACGCAGGCGGCGCGCCCCCGCGCCAGCGGACGTCGTCGCGCCGAAGCAGTGTAGCCGGCCCGTCTCGCCGGCGGCCGGAACCGATCCCACTCAGCGCACGGCGCAGCGCGAGGGGTCGAGCACCGAGCGCCCGGTTCCGAACGCCCCCTCGCACGGCCCCGGATCGGCGGCGCCCGGCGGGTCGAACGGTCGAACGGCGCCGTGATGCCGTCGCCGCTCTGGTTGAGCGCGTCGGTCCGGTCGATGCAGGCGCTCAGGTCGGAGTCGAGACCTGAGCGTCCTGGCACACGGCGTCGCAGAATCCGAAGCTACCTTGTTAGTAGAGTACACCCGTAAGTGCCGAGGACAGCGAGTGAGCCGTGCTGGGATCGAACCAGCGACCCTCTGCTTAAAAGTGGCGCGCGTAGGATCTCGCCTCCCATCGCTCCCCACCGATTGCCCGGAATGCCTGGCTTTTCGTGCTCACACCCGAGCAGCCGATGGGTGCCGATGGGAGCCTGGTCAGCACACCCCTAGCACACCCCCCCTGCCGTCGAGTCTACAGGCCGAGGTGGGGCTTTGCGGCCTGCCACACCCAGCGGAACGCGGGAGAGAGCTTCACGAACTTGTCCAGCATGTCCGCGATCGTGTTCGAGTTCGTCGTGGTCGCGGACCGGCGTCGCGGCGATCGGTCTCGTCCGCGCGGGGGACGTCGCTCGACCCTTCGCGCTTCTCGGTCATTAGGGCATCTTAGCTAGCTAACGAACTGCCCTGGCAACAAGAGTCCCGTGGCGGGGCTCCTGCGCCGACTTCGGCTGGGGCAAGTCGCCGTAGGTCACCTGGCCCCGATCGATGCGGAGGTTGTAGCCGCAGGTCGGACTGTCGCAGACCCATGCCTTGTAGAGGATCGCGGCGCCGTCCTGCCCGTAGTCCGAGAGCGGCAGCATCGTGCCGATCCCGCACTTCTTGCAGCGCACCAAAGGTAGCGTCTCCGAGAGCATGCTCTCCTCCCTTCCGTTGAGCTGGTGGACGACGCTCAGCAGCATTAGCCTAGCGGGCCGCCATTACCAATAACCCAGCCCCAAAATTTAAGGACACCCCGCGCCTAACCAGGACAGCATCTGGCGAGCTGGGCTCGGTGTTCCGGTGCATTCGCTGTCCGCTGGATGGTTGGAAGTGCCACGTGAATCAGGGGTGGCGGCGGGTTCTCCACAGTCTGTGGAAAAGTGTCCTATCTGATGAAGCGTCCCTCCAACTCGCCGGCCGCAAGCGCGAATACCGCCGTTGGTGCTGTCGTAAGTCCGAGTGTGCCTCAAAGCGTCCCCCTTGCGGCGCTTCGCAGAAGGGTCTATTTCTCCGCAGCGAAGCCCGTTACAAGCCCCGCAGCGCGGCGTGGGAGATGAGGGGGACGGCGGTAGGAGCGCTCCCCATGCGTGCCAGGCGCGGACTCCAAAAGGAGAGCGCCCATGGCGGAGGACAGGTGGGGCTACCTGTGGTTCGAGGACGCCCGCGTGGTGCAGGAGCGCTTGCGGCTCCTGTGCGTCGTGGCGGGCCGCATCGTCCCGCTCCCGGTCGTCATCCTGCACCCCGACTGCCGGCTGGCCGGTGCCGGCGACGTCGGGCGCCTCGGGGTGCCGCGATGGTGGGCGGAGGAACGCGGGCTTCTGCTCGCGGGCGGGCCTACCGTAGCGCGCTGGGCGGCCCCCGGAGGAGAGGACGCGCTCTCGCGCGAATCCCTAGAAGGTGGCGTGGTAGCCTAGTCAGTAGGCGGGTGGTTGGGCCGACAACGGCCAGGACTACCACGCACACCAGCGCGGTGAGGAGCACCAGCAACACCCCCATCCCCTTCGCAGCCGTTCCCCGAGCCGCACTGCCCGCCCTCCTACGCCCCGCGTCATGGGGCTGTCAAGGGCTATTGTGGTGTACATGGCTGTGTACGCGTAGCTAACTCTGCATAATCCGCATCCGTCTCACGCTCGTAAGGCCTCGCGCTCGGCCACAAGCGGACACGTCGCAGCGGTTCGAATCTCCCCCCTCCGCTCGTGATTATCGGCTACTTAGCCACGACCGTCCCGATTGCCGTCCCGATTCTTGTCGGCTCTTTTCCGCCTTGCTACTTTCACGCGGCCTACGCGGTGAGCGGATCGAACTCCAGCACGAACCCCACCTTGCTCTGGCGGGCTTGATAGAGCTGGACGTGCGGGAGCACGTCGCGGACGATGCGCATGATCGCGTCGCGGTCTTCGTCCGGCATGCGGCAGCCGAGGTAGACGGCGGCGAAAATCCTCATCCTTGACGCGGACACGGCATTCCGCTTCGGCACCGTCCTCGATCGTCCACCACCGCCATTCGTGTTCGTGCTCCCAGCGTAGACCCTTCGTGAACACAGCTCGGTGCAAGGCCGCCCTCACGTCGATCGGCGCCTCGCCGGTGATGTGCAGGGCCAGGTCTTCGGGGGTCTCTGCGAGCGCCGGCGGGTCTGCTTCGTACGTGACCGGGTGCATTCCCCGCAGAGGGCGCTGTTCTTGCCCGGAATGTCCTGGAAACCGATCACCGCGCCTCGGTGATCATCGGCGTAGTGCACCCACATCCTTGGATTGTCGCAGGCTCCGCTAAGGCAGAGGATGCGTATCTTTGGAAGGTCCTCTTTCCACTCGCGCTGCAACGCCTCCAGTCCAGCCGCGATCCGCGGGATGGCCGGCTTGAGCTGCTCCCTCACGGACGGCACCTCGGCAAGCCGTCCCTCGCCACGCAGCTGGCGGCCCGCCCGCACCTCTTGCTTCAACCACTCGCCCATCTTCTCAGGGAGGGGCCGTCGCACTGCATGAACCGCGCGATCCGGTCAGTCACGGCTGCGAGTACCGTGTCGTCCAACTCGAATCCGAAGCGCCAGAAGTGACGCGTGTCGAAGGGATCATTGAACTCGATCGGCGAGGGTCGCCACACCACACGCGTGGTAAGCATCTCTTGCGCCTGCGCGGCCGTCCGGTACTTGTAGAAGAGCGCCGGCCTTCCTCCCGCATCGCCTTCCGTCATGATCGTTCCCGCTACACGCCCCCCATGGCGCGGTCAACGCTCCAAAACACCTCGGGCCACGCTACGGGGACAATTCCCCCCAGCGCAGCCCGAGGTGACAAGAACAGGAACATCCCTTGTATCGCATCCCATCGGTCGTGTCAACCTAGATACCTTGCTCCACCCGCCCTAACGCGGTATTATCCACCCACTACCTGACGAGCACGCAGGGGGCTCGGGGGCCGGCAACGGGCGGACAGGCCGATTGCCGCCCTCGGGTCCGCGCGCGTTCCCGGCCTGAGCCCTCGTGCATCCCCGTCACCTCCCTGTCGGCCGCCAGATTGTTTCGCCTTGCGGGGCACAAGCAGTTTAGCTAAAACAAGCTATCTAGAACGGCGCCCTCTGCTAGGAGGGCACGAAAGCGAACACTCCATGACCGCCACGTGTCCCCTCGGCAAGCGCGATAAGCACACCCTAGCGATCTAGCAGTGGCTAAGTGCCCGAAATATCAGTGAGCCGTGCTGGGATCGAACCAGCGACCCTCTGCTTAAAAGGCAGATGCTCTACCGACTGAGCTAACGGCTCGGGCGTGGAAAAGACGGGCCTTTTTAGCCGCCCGCGAGCGCCGGAGCAAGGAACCTGTGCTCGGCCTATGCTCGAATGGTCCCCGACCGTCGCTGCTCTGCCCTGCCAGTCCCGCCCTCCCGCTCGGCCGGCGGGGGCGCGTGCGGGGTGACCAGGCGCGCCGGGCGTTGGCGGCGACCGGCTCGTTGCGGAAGGCGGGGGCGCTCCTGGGTATCAGCGAGGCGGCCATTCGTAGGCGCCTGGCCTCGTGAGCGGGTGGCTGGGCAGGGGGCGGCGCCGCCGCGGGCGGTGCGCTAGTTTTGCAGCGAGGGCGCGTCGCCGCAACGCAGCCCCACGTGTTTACCCCGTCAGCGTGCCACGCAAAGGTGGGGGACGTCGAGGGCGCCTGCGCCGCTGATGCAGGGCCGCCAGCAGCTCCCGGGTTTCCTCGCAGACTCTCCGGCTGTCCGCGATGCTCGATCGGGCGCGCCTGACGGCGGCGACCCCTCGCCAGAGGATCGCGTGCGTCAGGTTCGCGAAGTCGTGGAACTCCTGGAGTGACATATTCCCCGTCCGCATCCCCCCTCTGACGATGACGGACTTATCCTCGGTCGCGGTCAGGGGTGCAAGGGAAAAGAGCATACCTGGTAAGGCAAGGCAGTCCGCGTGCTGGCCGGTCATCGAAGTGCCGCGTGAGAATCAAAGTCGCATAACGCCACCTTGAATGACCGCGAATTACGGAACGCACTTGCGGCGCTGCGCAGAAGGGTCCACTGTCCGGAGCGAAGCCCGTTACAAGCCCCGCAGCGCGGCGTGGGAGACGAGGGGGTCGGTGGCAAAGGGCGCTCCCCACGCGTGCCAGGCGCGGACTCCAAAGGAGACTGCCCATGGCCGAGGGGAGACGGGCTTACCTATGGTTCGAGGACGCGCGCGTGGTGGCCCGGGACATGCGGCTCATGTGCGTCGTGGCGGGCCGGGTCGTGCCGCTCCCGGTCGTCATCCTGCACCCGGACTGCACGCTGGCCGCCGACGGCGACGTCGGGCGCCTCGGCGTGCCGCGGTGGTGGGCGGAGGAACGCGGACTCACATGCGAGTAGCCGCCCGCCGGCAACTTTCAAGGCGCCGTCGCGGCGTCGGTATGGGTCGGGCGCGCTGCGTGGGCTGTAGACGAGGACTGCAACGTCAGCACGCCGGCGACAGCATGGGGCGGACTGGCAAGCCACACGCGCAACATGCCCAAGACACCCCGCTGCACGGGCACCACGGTCAGAGCCTCCGGTACACGTCCTTGCGGTGGCCGATCAGGAGCACGAGCACCGTGCGCGCCGTGTCGTCCACGCGCCACACAACGCGGTAGTCGCCGGC
The DNA here is from genome assembly GCA_005879795.1 of Deltaproteobacteria bacterium. Taxonomy (NCBI): domain Bacteria; kingdom Pseudomonadati; phylum Myxococcota; class Myxococcia; species Deltaproteobacteria bacterium. The sequence continues at coordinate 24,042 of VBKJ01000147.1, read as the reverse complement.
GATGCGGAGCCGGTAGAGACCAGCGTACGCTTCGAGCGCGACGGCACGCGCGAACGCGCTGGGAGAAGCTCCCGGCTCTCAGGCGGCGGCGCCGATCAGGCGCTCGAGCTTCTGGCGCACGAGGTCCGGATCGACGACGGGCTTGGCGAGGTAGTCGTCGCAGCCGATGGCGCGCGCCTTCTGCTCGTCACCGGCCATCGCCTGCGCGGTGAGGGCGATGATGCGCACGCTGTCGCCGCCGTCCATCTCGCGGATGCGCCTGGTGGCTTCCCAGCCGTCCATGACCGGCATCTTCAGGTCCATGAAGATCAGGTCGGGGAGATCGGCGCGCACGGCCTCGATCGCCTGCTGGCCGTTGGCGGCCTCGCGGATGTCGAACTGGCCGATCTTGCGCAGACGGTAGACGAGGATGCGGCGGTTGTCCTCGTTGTCCTCGACCACCAGGATCTTCTTCAGCATCGCGCTTCCTCTCTTCCCGGCGCCCGCTCCATCCGGTCAGTATGCTGCCGGCGACGCCCACTCTCAAACCGCGATCGCGTCGACGCGTCAGGAATTTGACACGCCCGACGCCATCCGATTAGCTTCGCCCAATGTCGGTCCGGACGCGCTTCGCGCCGAGCCCCACCGGCGCGCTCCACATCGGGAGCGTCCGCACCGCGCTCTTCAGCTACCTCTTCGCGCGCCACCACGGGGGGGCGTTCGTGCTGCGCATCGAGGACACGGACCGCGAGCGCTCGACGGCCGAGTCGGTGCGCGACATCCTCGAGAGCCTCGGCTGGCTCGGCCTCGCCTGGGACGAGGGCCCCTACCACCAGAGCGAGCGCATGGCCCTCTACCGCGCGCGCGCCGAGGCGCTCGTGGCCGCCGGAGCCGCCTATCGCTGCTGGTGTACTCCGGAGGAGCTCGAGGCGCGCCGGCAGGCTGCTCGCGCCGCGGGCCGGCGGCCCATCTACGACCGCACCTGCCGGGAGCGCACGGCGCCGCCCGCCGGGCGCACCGACCACGCGCTCCGCTTCCGCACCCCGCTCGCGGGCGAGACCGTCATCGACGACCACGTGAAGGACCGGGTCGTGTTCCAGAACGCCGAGCTCGACGACTTCATCATCGTGCGCTCGGACGGCGTGCCCGTCTACAACTTCTGCGTGGTGGTCGACGACCACGACATGCGCATCACGCACGTGATCCGCGGCGACGACCTCCTCGCCAGCACGCCGCGCCAGGTGCTCCTCTACCGCGCCCTCGGCGCCACGCCGCCCGAGTTCGCGCACGTGCCCCAGATCCTGGGGCCCGACAAAGATCGGCTCTCGAAGCGACATGGTGCGACCTCGGTGCTCGCCTACCGGGACATGGGCTATCTGCCCGACGCGGTGGTCAATTATCTGGCCCGCCTGGGCTGGTCGCACGGCGACCAGGAGCTGTTCAGCCGCGAGGAGCTCATCGCCCACTTCTCCCTGGAGAACGTCGGCAAGTCGGCTGGAATCTTTAACCCCGAGAAGCTCGAGTGGGTGAACTTCCAGTACATGAAGGCGACTCCGGCGCCGGCGCTCGCCGACCTGCTGGCGCCCTTCCTCGAGCGCGCCGGGCTCCCCGTCCCCGCCGATCGGGCCTGGCTCGCACGCGTGGTGGAGACGCTGCGCGAGCGCGCGAAGACGCTGGTCGAGCTGGCGGAGTTCTGCCGCTTCTACCTGGTCGACGCGATCACGCCCGACCCGACGGCGGCCGCCAGGCACCTGACGGCCGCCGTCGCGCCCGCGCTCGCCGACCTGCGCCAGCGCCTCGCCGCGCTCCCGCGCTGGGACGCGACCGCGATCGAGGGCGCGTTCCAGGCCACGCTCGCCGCCCACGGGCTCAAGCTGGGCGCGCTGGCCCAGCCCGTGCGCGTCGCCGTGACCGGCGGCACGGTGAGCCCGGGCATCTACGAGGTGCTCGACGTGCTCGGGCGCGAGCGCACGCTCGCGCGCCTCGCCGCCGCGATGCCGCGACCTTGACGGCCCGGAGGCCTTCGAGTAGCGTCGCCGCCTGCCCTGTTGAGGAGTCGGCTAATTGGTAAGCCACCTGACTCTGGATCAGGCCATTGGAGGTTCGAGTCCTCCCTCCTCAGCTCGCTCCGGTCCCATCGTCTAGCGGCTAGGACGCCGGCCTCTCACGTCGGTAACGGGGGTTCGATTCCCCCTGGGACCACTCTTCCACACGCGATGCGGTGAGACGCGGACTGCCATCGCATTGTCACAAGCATCGAAAACTTGACACCGTAGTCCCCAGCCGATACGCTCGCCTTGTCTTGTGTGTTGGGGTGAACCGCAGCTGTGGTTCAGTCGCCCAGAGCGGTGATGAGGACGGGGAGCGGAGGTCAGGGACCACAAGATCCCGGGAGGATCCCATAACCGAGACCCGGTACGTCGCGCACGTCACCCACCCCGACCTCGCCGGGGGCCCACACGCCAGCGCGCCCGGCACGGTGCTTGCGACGACGCAGCGCGTGACCATCCGAGCAACGCAGCGAGACACGGTTCCTTCACCCCCCACGGCTTCGGTACGCGCCGGGCCATGGCAGGACGTCTAGCAGAGGAGCTGCCCATGGACAGGCCCTCCTTCGAGCAGCTGATCAAAGAGGACCGCGCGGCCAGCGAGTCGAAGGTCTGGCGTGGCCCCTTCCTCGAGTACCTCGACGTCGTCCGCGAAGACCCCAGCATCCCCAAGCTCGCGCACGCCCGCATCTTCGACAACATCATGCGGATCGGCACCCAGGACATCCAGGAGTCCGACGACTCCCGCGTCAAGCGGCTCTACAAGGACGAGTCGTTCAAGGTCTACAACTTCTTCCGCGACGAGTTCTTCGGGATCGAGAAGACGGTTGCGCAGATCGTGCGCTACTTCCACTCGGCCTCGCTGAAGGGCGAGGAGAGCCGCCAGGTCCTCTACCTGATGGGCCCGGTCGGCTCGGGGAAGAGCTCGCTGGTCGAGCGCCTCCAGCGCGGCCTCGAGGCGGCGGAGTCCTTCTACGCGATCGAGAACTGCCCGATGTCCGAGGAGCCGCTGCACCTCATTCCTCGCCACCTCCGAAAGGAATTCGAGAAGATGCTCGGCGTGCACATCGAGGGCGACCTCTGCCCGGTATGCCGCTTCCGCCTGAAGGAGGAGTTCGGCGGCCGCTACGAGGAGGTGCCGGTCATCACCCGCCTCTTCTCGAAGCGGAACCGCATCGGCATCGGCGTCGTCCCGCCCGTCGACCCGAACAACCAGGACACCTCGGTGCTGATCGGCAGCGAGGACATCTCGAAGCTCGACATGTACTCGGAGGGCGACCCGCGCGTCCTCGATCTCAACGGCGCGATCAACGTCGGCAACCGCGGCATGTGCGAGTTCATCGAGGTCTTCAAGAACGAGACCGAGTACCTGCACGCCATGATCACCGCCACGCAGGAGAAGGTGATCCCGGCGCCGGGCCGCCACGGTCTCGTCTACGTCGACACCGTGATCCTCGCCCACTCCAACGAGGCGGAGTGGCAGAAGTTCAAGGCCGACCACACCAACGAGGCGATCCTCGACCGCATCGTGGTCGTGAAGGTGCCTTACAACCTCCGGCTGTCCGAGGAGGTCAAGATCTACCAGAAGATCATCCGCCTCTCGGACTTCCGGGCGCACGTCGCCCCGCACACGCTCGAGATCGCGTCCATGTTCGCGATCCTCTCCCGCCTCGAGCCCAACGCCAAATGCGATCTCGTCACCAAGCTCAAGCTCTACAACGGCGAGGAGGTCGTCGAGAAGGGCAAGACCAAGAAGATCGACGTGCAGGAGCTGCGCGAGGACGCCAAGCGCGAGGGCATGAGCGGCATCTCGACGCGCTTCATCATGAAGGCCCTCGACAACGCGCTCTCCGACAACGTCGACGGCAACTGCATCAACCCGATCAACGTCCGCGAGGCCCTCATCAACATGGTGAAAGAGGGTGACTTCCCGGACGACACGCGCAAGCAGTACCTCGAGTTCCTCCAGGACGTCCTGCACAAGGAGTACCTGGAGCTGCTCGAGAAGGAGATCACCAAGGCGTTCGTCTACTCCTACCAGGAGCAGGCCGAGTCGCTCTTCCAGAACTACCTCGACCACGCCGAGGCCTTCGTCAACAAGACCAGGGTGAAGGACCGCAACACCAAGGAGGAGCTGCAGGCCGACGAGGGGTTCCTCAAGTCGATCGAGGAGCAGATCGCGATCATCGGCTCGGCGGCGGAGGGCTTCCGGCAAGAGGTGATCGCGTACCTGTGGGCGTCCAGCCGTCGCGGCGAGCGCGTCTCCTACCGCTCCTACGAGCCGCTCAAGGAAGCCATCGAGAAGAAGCTCATGACGTCGGTGCGCGACATCAGCCGCATCATCACCAAGGCGCGCACGCGGGACGAGGAGCAGACGCAGAAGTACAACGCGATGGTGAAGAACCTCCTCGACTCGGGCTACTGCGAGAGCTGTGTGGACGTCGTGCTCAAGTACGCTGCCAACAACCTCTGGAAGGACTGACCGGCGACGCCGGTCGGTCCTTCCCGCCGCCCGTGGACCGCACCCTCGAGTCCATCTTCCGGCCTTTCGAAGGCTCCAGCGCCGAGCGCAGCGACCGCTCGGCGGGGGATCGCGCTCGCCACCGCCTGAAGGTCCGCGAGTCGATCCGTGAGAACATCGCGGATATCATCGCCGAGGAGTCGATCATCGGGAAGGACCGTGAGAAGATCATCAAGGTCCCCATCCGCGGCATCCGCGAGTACAAGTTCGTCTACGGCGAGAACGCCCCGGGCGTCGGCCAGGGAGGCGGCGATTCGCAGACCGGCCAGGTGGTCGGCAAGGCGAAGCACACCGGCAAGGGCGAGGACAAGGCCGGCGACCAGCCCGGCACCGACTACTACGAGACCGACGTCACGCTCGAGGAACTCATCGACATCATGTTCGAGGACCTCGAGCTCCCCGACCTGGAGCGCAAGGCGCTCCGCCAGATCGAGGCCTACCGCCTCGCCAAGCGCAAGGGCTACCGTCAGGTCGGCATCCGCGTCCGCCTCGACAAGCGCCGCACCGTCCGCGCGCGCGTGAAGCGCAAGCTCGCGAGCCGCCGGGCCCACGCCGACGCCACCCTCGAGTCCCCGGCCGACGCGGGGCTCGCACCCTCCCGCGAGCGCTTCCCCTTCCACGACGACGACCTGATCTACCGCCACATGGTGACCGACGTGAAGCGGGAGTCGAACGCCGTCGTGGTGTGCATCATGGACACCTCCGGGTCCATGGACACCATGAAGAAGTACCTGGCGCGCAGTTTCTTCTTCCTGCTCTACCAGTTCATCTGCACCAAGTACCGCAACGTCGAGATCGTCTTCATCGCGCACCACACCGAGGCGAACGAGGTCACCGAGGAGGAATTCTTCCACAAGGGCGAGTCGGGCGGGACGTTCATCTCGTCGGGCTACCTGAAGACGCTCGAGATCGTCCAGGCGCGCTACCACCCGTCCCTGTGGAACGTCTACGCCTTCCATTGCTCGGACGGCGACAACTTCGATTCCGACAATCCGGCTGCATTGAGAACCGCCAAGGAGCTGGCCGAGGTCTGCAACCTCTTCGGCTACGGCGAGATCAAGCCGCTCGGCTCGCGCTACTACGAGAGCTCGATGCTCAACATCTTCCGCCGCCTCGACGCGGACAACTTCCAGACCGTCCTCATCGAACGCAAGGAGGACATCTGGCCCTCGTTCAAGGCCTTCCTCGCCAAGGACCGGGGCCGCGAGCAGGGCGCGTAGCGTGGCTGCCCACACGCTGAAGGACCTCGAGTACTGGGACGCCCGCATCCGCGACAAGGTGGCCGAGTTCGGCCTCGACTGCTTCCCCCAGGAGTTCGAGATCTGCGACCACACGCAGATGCTCGGCTACATGGCCTACTCGGGCATGCCGTCGCACTACCCGCACTGGTCCTACGGCAAGGCCTACGAGAAACTGAAGACCCTCTACGACTACGGCGTGTCGGGCATACCCTACGAGATGGTCATCAACTCGAACCCCGCCCTCGCCTACCTGATGCGCGACAACTCGCTCTGTCTCCACATCCTCACCATCGCGCACGTCTACGGGCACAACGACTTCTTCAAGCGCAACTTCACCTTCCGCACCACGCGCGCCGAGTTCACCATCGGCACCTTCAAGGCGCACGCCGACCGCGTGCGCCACTACGTCGACACGCCCTCGATCGGCCTCGAAAAGGTGGAGGGCTTCCTCGACGCGGCGCACTCGCTCTCCCTCCAGTGCCGCCGCAACCTGGCGGTCAAGAAACTCTCCCAGGAGGAGGAACGCGAGCGCCTGATCGCCGTCGCGACCCCGCGCGAGGACCCCTTCCAGCGCATCCACCGCCGCCGGCAGCCGACCGAGCCGGACTTGAAGCGCGTCCCGCCGACACCCGAGGAAGACCTCCTGCTCTTCATCCGCGACCACAACCCCTTCCTGCAGGAGTGGGAGAAGGACCTGCTCACCATCGTCCACGAGGAAGCGCAGTACTTCATCCCGCAGATCGAGACCAAGATCATGAACGAGGGCTGGGCGAGCTTCTGGCACAAGCAGATCCTCGACGCCCTCGAGCTGCCGCAGGAGCTGCATCTCGAGTTCCTCGTGCGCCACAACCAGGTGGTGCGGCCCATCCCCGGGCAGCTGAACCCGTACCACCTCGGGCTCAAGGTCTGGGAGGACATCGAGCGCCGCGGCGACAGGCCGACGCCCGAGGAGAAGGAGAACCTGCCGCCCGGGAAGACCGGGCGCGACCTCCTCTTCCAGACACGCGAGGTCGACCGCGACGCCTCCTTCCTGCGCCGCTGGCTTCACGAGACGCTCATGCGCGACCTCGACCTCTTCCGCTACGAGGCCAAGGGCGACGACCTCGTGGTGAGCGAGGTCTCCGACCAGGAGGGCTGGCGGAGGGTGAAGGAGACGCTGGTCAAGAGCGTCGGCATGGGGTCGATCCCCGTGATCCGGGTCGAGGACGCGGACCACAACCACAACCGCACCCTCCTCCTCGCGCACCTGCACGACGGGCGCGACCTCCAGCTCGAGTACGCGGAGAAGACCCTCGCCTACGTCCACCGCCTGTGGGGGCGGGAGGTGGCCCTCGAGACCGTGGTCAACGGCAAGCGTACCGTGCTCACCTACGGGGAGCGCGGGTTCTCGGCCAAGGCAAGTAAATGATGCAAAGCCTCCGGGGGCCCCGTCCGGTGCTCGCCTGCTTCGCAGGCTCCGCTCCTCCGATGGTCCCCGGACCCCCCGTCGCCGCGCGCTGACGCGCGCGGCTCCCTTCGTGGCCGTTCGCGCCCTTCGGGCGCTCGGGTCGTGCCGGGCGCGGCGAAGCCGCGCCCGGCAATCCCGCCGAGGGTGCCACTGGCTGCTGCGGCCGGCTCGCGGCTATAATCGCCGCGGGATGCCCATCTACGAGTACCGCTGCACGGGCTGCAAGCGGAAGGTGACGGTCCTCACGCTGCGCATCAGCGAGGCGGTCGATCCGGTGTGCGAGCACTGCGGCAGCCGCGCGCTCACCCGCCTGATGTCGCGCTTCGCCCTCGGACGGTCGGAGGAGAGCCGGCTCGACTCGTTCGCCGACGACGCCTCGCTCGCCGGGCTCGACGAGAAGGACCCCAAGAGCGTGGCCCGCTGGATGCGCAAGATGGGGAAGGAGCTCGGCGAGGAGGCCGGCGACGACTTCGACGAGATGGTCGAGGAGCTGGAGGCCGGAGGCGAGCCGGACGACGGCGGCGACGACGCCACGGGTGAGGACGACCTCTAGGAGGCTGTTCGGCCTCCTGACGTTGGCCGTGGGCGCCAAACCGACGCCGCTCGCCCCGCTCCGCGACGAGCCGCGGGCGCCCTGGGCCGACGTGCTCGCCTCGATCGAGGACGGCGTGATCGTCCTCGACCGCACGGGCCGCATCACCGGTCTGAACCCGGCCGGCGAGCAGCTGACCGGCATGTCCGCGTCCCAGGCGGTCGGCACCGAGGTCGGGATGCTCTTCCGTACGAGCCCGTGGGTGGGCGAGATGGCGCGCGGCACGCTGGTCGAGGGCGCGGCGCGCCGCCGCGGCGAGGGGCTGCTCGCCGCGCGCGGGCACGAGGTGCCGGTGAGCGCAACCTGCGCCCCGGTGCTCGACACCGCGGGACGCGCCTCGGGCGCCGTCCTCGTGCTCCACGACCTGACCCTGCAGCACACGTTCGAGGCCACCACCCGGCGGGCCGACCGCCTCGCCTCCCTCGGCACGGTGGCGAGCGGCCTTGCACACGAGATCAAGAACCCGCTCGGCGGCATCAAAGGCGCGGCGCAGCTCCTGCGCGGCGCGGTCAGCGACCCCGAGCTGGTGCGCTGCACGGACATCATCATCCACGAGGTCGAGCGCCTCGACGGGCTCGTCGAGCAGCTGCGCGAGCTCTCGACGCCGCCCCGCCTGCGCCTCGAGGCGGTCAACATCCACCGCGTGCTGAACGACGTGGTCGCGCTCCAGCGCCAGTCGCCCGCCTGGGGGGCGGTCGCGCTGCGTACCGCCTTCGACCCGAGCCTGCCCCCGGTGCGGGGCGACCGCGCGCAGCTGACGCAGGTCTTCCTGAACCTGGTGAAGAACGCCCTCGAGGCGCTGGGCGGGACGGGCGCGCTCCACCTCTCGACCCGCCTCGAGGCGCGCTTCCACATCCGGCGCCGCTCCGGGCGCGGCCGCTTCCTCTCGGTGCTGATCGAGGACACGGGTCCGGGCGTCCCCGAGGAGCACCAGGCGCAGCTCTTCTCGCCCTTCTTCTCGACCAGGGCGAACGGCACGGGCCTGGGTCTCGCCGTCTGCCACCGCATCGTGAGCGAGCACGGGGGCACGATCGGCTACGAGCCGCCGCGCGGCGGCGGAGCCGGCTTCCGCGTCACGCTGCCCGTGAGCCAGGACACGGCGCGGTGAGCGCCGGCGACGCCAGCACGCCCGGCACCGGCTCGATCCTCGTCGCCGACGACGAGGAGTCGATCCGCTGGGTCCTGGAGCGCGCCTGCGCGCAGCACGGGCACAGCGTGGTGGCGGTGGCGAGCGGCACGGCCGCGCTCGACCAGCTGCGCCGCCGCCCCTTCGACGTCGCGCTCGTCGACATCAGGATGCCCGACCTCTCCGGCCTCGACGTGCTCAAGCAGGCGCGCGAGGCCCACATCGACACGCTCTTCATCATCGTGACGGCGCAGAACACGATGGCGAACGCCATCGAGGCGACCAAGCGCGGGGCGTACGACTACCTCACCAAGCCCTTCGACCTCGAGCAGGTGGCGGCGCTCATCGCCCGCGCCATGGAGCTACGCCGCCTGACGCGCGACCTGGAGCACCTGCGCGGCGAGCTCCAGCAGCGTCATGACCTGGTCATCGGCCGCACCCCCGCCATGCAGGAGGTCTACAAGGTGATCGGGCGCGTCGCTCCCACCGACGCGACAGCGCTCATCGAGGGCGAGACCGGCACGGGCAAGGAGCTGATCGCCAAGGCCATCCACTACCACTCCTCGCGCGGCGGCCCCTTCGTGGCGCTCAACTGCTCGGCCATCCCCAACGAGCTCCTCGAGAGCGAGCTCTTCGGCTACGAGCGCGGCGCCTTCACGGGCGCGGTCGAGCGGCGCATCGGCAAGTTCGAGGTCGCCGCGGGCGGCACGCTCTTCCTGGACGAGATCGCCGACATGCCGCTCGCGCTCCAGGCGAAGCTCCTGCGCGTGCTCCAGGAGCGCGAGTTCACGCGCGTCGGCGGCCGCGATGCGATCCGGGCCGACGTGCGCATCATCGCCGCCACCAACCAGGACCTCGACGCGGCGGTGCGCGCCGGGCGCTTCCGCGAAGACCTCTTCTTCCGTCTGAACGTCGTCCGCATCACGGTGCCGCCGTTGCGCGACCGACGGGCCGACATCCCCGAGCTGATCGAGTTCTTCCTCGACAAGGTGAACCGCGAGCTCGGGACGGCGCTGGTCGGGGTGAGCGCCGAGGCGCGGGACCTCCTCCTCCACCACAGCTGGCCGGGCAACGTGCGCGAGCTCGAGAACGCGCTGCTGCGCGCCGCCGTGCTGGCGCGCGGGCGGACGCTGGTGCCGGAGGACTTCGCGCTCGCCGGGCAGCCGCGGCAGGGGGCGGGCGACGTGCTCCCGCTCGAGGAGGCCGTGCGCCGGCGCCTGGCCGAGCTGCTTGCGGCGGACGCCACCGCCCTGCCGAGCGACCTGCACGCCATGCTGATCAGCGCCGTCGAGCGGCCCCTCATCGAGGTCGTGCTCGAGCGCGCGGGCGGCAACCAGGTGAAGGCGGCCGACATGCTCGGCATCAACCGCAACACCCTGCGCAAGAAGATCACCGAGCTCGGTATCGAGGTCCGCCGGGGCACCGCGTCGCGCTAAGAGGCAATGCGCCTCCCGCCCCTCTACGCGATCGTCGACCCGCTCGACACCGGCCGCGATCCGGCGGCGCTCGCGGCGGCGCTGCTCGCGGGCGGGGCGCGCCTGGTGCAGCTGCGCTGGAAGGGGGCGAGCGCGCGCGAGCTCCTCGCCGCGGCGCGGGCGATCCGCCCGCTCGCGCGCGCGGCCGGCGCCCTCTTCCTGGTGAACGACCGGCCCGACGTCGCGCGCGCCGCCGAAGCGGACGGCGTGCACCTCGGCCAGGACGACCTGCCGGTCCCGGCCGCGCGCCGCGTGCTCGGCCCCGGCCGCCTGATCGGCCTCTCGACCCACGACCTCGACCAGGCGCGTGCCGCCCAGGCCGCGGAGGCCGACTACATCGGCGTGGGCCCGGTCTACGCGACGGCCACCAAGCCCGGCGCCCTCCCGCCGCGCGGCCTCGCGCTGGTCTCCGCCGTGCGCGCCGCCGTCCGCTGCCCGCTGGTGGCGATCGGCGGCATCACGCCCGAGACGGCGGCGGCGGTGCGGGCCGCGGGCGCCGACGCCGTCGCCATGATCGGCGCGCTGGTGCGGGCGGGCGACCCCGCAGCCGCGGTGCGCGAGACGCTCGCCCGGCTCGGCTAGAAGAAGTCCGTACCCCCGTCGACCGGAATCGTCGCCCCGACCGTGTAGCCGGTGCGCGGCGAGCACAGGAGCACAGCCATCGCCGCGACCTCCTCGGGCTGGCCGATGCGCCCGAGGTCGTTGGCGGCGCCGAAGCTCGCGGCCCCCAAGCGATAGGCGGCCGCGACGTCGTCCGCGGGCAGCCCGGCCTCGGCCGCCATGGCGCGCAGGTGGGCCGCGACCGACGGCGTGAGCACCCAGCCGGGGCAGACGCAGTTGACGATGATCCCTTCGCCCGCGAGGCTCCGCGCCAGGTTCTTCGTCACGCTGACGAGCGCCGCCTTGGCCGCGGTGTAGCCGATCAGGCGCGGGCTCTGCTGGCGCGTCGAGGTGGCCGCGAGCGTGACGATGCGGGCGAAGCTCGCCCTGCGCAGCAGCGGCAGCGCGGCGCGCACGCAGCGCACCGTGCCGAGGACACCCTCGTCGAAGGCGTGAAGCCAGTCCCGGTCAGAGAGCTCTTCGAGCGTGCCCGCGGTCGTCGGGCCGGCCGCGCACACAAGCGCATGCAGCGCGCCCCAGCGATGCTCCACCGCCTGGAACGCGGCGTCCACCTGGCCGGCCTGGAGCAGATCCGCCCGCAGCGCGAGCACGTCGCGCGCACCCTTCACCCGGAGCGCCGCCTCGGCGTCACGCAGGTCTGCCTCGGTGCGCGCCAGGATGGCGACCCGGCAGCCCTCCGCGGCGAGCAGCTCCGCCGTCGCGCGGCCCATGCCCCGGGAGCCGCCCGCCACGACAGCAGCCGCATCGCCCAGGCCGAGATCCATGCGGACCGAGCCTAGCCGCGGTCCGGGTCGCTCTGCAACGTTGCCTGCGTGCCGCGTCCTGGGCTAGAGCCTCGGCATGGCCGACACGATCCTCTTCCGGCTGGAGGGCGGCCTCGCCTGGATCACGCTCAACCGCCCGGAGGCGCGCAACGCGATCAACGACGAGACGCGCCGGGCGCTCCTCGACGCCCTCGCGCGGGTCGCGGGCGACCCGGCGATCCGCGCCGCCGTGCTGACCGGCGCCGGCGAAGGTTTCTGTCCCGGGGCCGACCTGTGGGGCGGGCGCCGGGAGGCCGCACCGCCGGCGCACGCGACCCGGGCGCTCATGAAGCAGAACTCGCAACGGCTCATCCGTACCGTGCTCGAGCTGGAGAAGCCGATCGTCGCCGCCGTCAACGGCGTCGCGGCCGGGATGGGCGCACACCTCGCCCTCGCCTGCGACCTCGTCATCATGGCGGCCGAGGCGCGCCTCATCGAGGTCTTCGCCCGCCGCGGCCTCGCCATCGACTCGGGGGGCGCGTTCCTCCTCTCGCGCCTGGTGGGCCTCCTGAAGGCGAAGGAGCTCGTCCTGCTCGCCGACGACCTCCCCGCCGACGAGGCGCTCCGCATCGGGCTCTGCAACAGGGTCGTGGCGCGCGCGGGACTCGAGGCGGCGGCGCGCGAGTGGGGCGAGCGGCTCGCACGCGGCCCGACGCTCGCGCTCGGCATGTCGAAGCGCCTTCTCCAGCGCGCCTACGAGAGCGGGCTCGAGACCTGCCTCGAGGAGGAGGCGCTCGCGCAGACGCTGGTCGCGCAGAGCGAGGACACGCAGGAGGGCGTGCGGGCCTTCGCCGAGCGGCGGCGGCCCGAGTTCAAGGGACGCTAGGGTGGCCTACACGCTCCTCGGCGGCGTCCGCGTGCTCGAGCTGGCGCTCCTGGCGCCCGACCTCCTCGGCATGCACCTCGCCGACCTCGGCGCCGAGGTGGTGAAGATCGAGCAGCCGCCGGGCGGCGACTACCTGCGCGAGATCGGGGCCCGGAAGCTCGCCGGGCTGAACCTGATGCATCTGCGCTGGAACCGGGGCAAGAAGAGCCTGACGCTCGATCTGAAGCGCGCCGAGGGCCAGCGTCTTCTCCACCGCCTGGTGGCGACCGCCGACGTCTTCATCGACGGCCTCCGCCAGGGTGCTGCGGCCCGCTGCGCCGCGGACTACGCGACCCTCCGTGCCGTGAACCCGCGGCTCGTGTACTGCACGCTCTCCGGCGCGGGCGCCTCCGGGCCCTACGCGGCGCTCGCCACGCATGGCGTCGCCTACGACGCCTTCGCGGGCCTGGCGCCGCCCGTGACGCACGCCGACGGCTCGCCGCGCATCCCCTCGTACACCGCCGTCGGCATGCTCGCCGCACCGCTCTACGCGGCGCTCGCGGTCTGCGCGGCGCTCGTCCAGGCGCGCGCGACCGGCACGGGACGGCTGCTCGAGGTCGCCGAGCTCGACGTGAGCGCTACCTGGCAGGCCGAGCACCTCGACGCGGCCTCGAACGGCGTCGCGTCGGCGATCCCCGACATGATCCCCGCCGTCCGCTATCAGTACTACGGGACCGCGGACCAGCGGGTCGTCCTCCTCCAGGCCTCGGAGCGGAAGTTCTGGCGGAACTTCTGCGCCGCCGTGGGCCGGCCGGACCTGTTCGAGGCGAAGCCCGGCGAGCCCGCCGGCGACCACGCGCGCGGCGACGAGGCGCTGCGCGCCGAGCTGGCGGCGATCTTCCGCACCCGGACGCGCGCCGAATGGGTCGAGCTCTTCATCGCGCACGACGTCCCGGGCGGGCCCGTCTACACCGCCGACGAGCTGGTCGACGACCCGCACTTCCGCGCGCGCGAGCTCCTCTTCGAGCAGGATCACCCCGTCGCGGGCCACGTCCGGCTCTTCGGCACGCCGGTCAAGGTCGACGGGGAGCGCTTCGCGGCGACGCCGGCCCCTGCTCCCGGCGCGCACACCGCGGAGGTCCTGGGCGGGACGCTCGGCCTGTCCGCAGCCGAGATCGAGCGGCTCCGCGCGGAGGGAGTCGTGTGATGGACCTCGCGGGACGCATCGCGCTCGTTACGGGCGCGAGCAGGGGCATCGGCCGCGCGATCGCGCTCGAGCTGGCAGAGGCCGGCGCCGACCTGGTGATCAACGCGCGCGGCAGCGCGGCGCTCGACGCGGTGGCCGCCGAGATCCGCGCGCGCGGGCGGGACGTCGAGGCGGTCCCCGCCGACGTGGCGACGGAGGCCGGCGCCCCGCTGGTCGTCGAGCGCACCATCGCGCGCTTCGGCCGGGTCGACGTGCTCGTCAACAACGCCGGCAAGGGCTCGCCCAAGCGCCTCCTCGACTTGACCGAGGAGGACTGGCACGCGAGCTTCGAGCTGAACTTCATGTCCGCCGTCCGGCTCTCGCTCGCCTGCGTGCCGCTCATGCGCGCGCGCGGCGGCGGGCGCATCGTCAACATCTCCTCGCGCGTCGGCCGCCAGCCCGACCCCTACTTCGCGCCCTACGCCGCCGCCAAGGCGGCGCTCATCAACTTCACCAAGAGCCTCGCCAACGCGTTCTCCAAGGACGGCGTTCTCGCGAACTGCGTCGTCCCCGGCCTGGTGCGCACCGAGGCGGTCCTGGAGGCGGCGCGGAAGAGCGCCGAGGCGACCGGGAAGACGGTCGAGGAGGTGCTCGCGGAGACCCTGCGCGCCCGGCCGATCCCCGCCGGCCGCATGGGCGAGCCGGCCGACGTCGCCGGGCTCGTCGTCTTCCTCGCCTCGCCGCGCGCGAGCTGGATCACCGGAGCCACGTTCACCGTCGACGGCGGCATCGTCCCCACCGTACCGTAGCGCGATGGATTTCGCCTTCACCGACGAGGAGGAGCGCTTCCGGGCCGAGCTGCGCGCGTTCCTGGCCGAGGAGCTTCCCGACTGGTGGCGCGGCATGTTCGTGGACGACCCGCGCGCGATCCCGTTCACGCGCGCCTTCTGCCGCAAGCTCGCGGCGCGCGGCTGGCTCGCCCTGAGCTGGCCGCGCGAGTGGGGCGGCCAGGAGGCGAGCGTCTGGCAGCAGGCGATTCTCCGCGAGGAGATGTGGGCGCACGACGAGCCGCGCGGCCCGCAGTACATGAACCTCAACTACATCGGGCCGTGCATCATGCGCTTCGGCAGCGAGGCGCAGAAGCGCCGCTTCCTGCCGCCGATGACGGCGGGCGACGTGCTCTGGACGCAGGGCTTCTCCGAGCCCGGAGCCGGCTCGGACCTGGCCGCGGTCGCGACCCGCGCCGAGGCGCGCGGGGATCATCTGGTCGTGAACGGGCACAAGATCTGGAGCAGCTACGCGGACGCGCCGGCGGACTGGTGCTTCCTGCTCGCACGCACGAGCGCGTCGGCGCGCCGGCACGAGGGCCTCTCGATCCTGCTCGTCGACATGCGCACGCCCGGCATCACCGTGCGGCCGATCGACAGCATGGCGGGGCCGCACGAGCTGAACGAGATGTTCTTCGACGAGGTCCGGGTGCCGCGCGACTGCCTCCTCGGGGCCCAGGGTCAGGGCTGGGAGATCGTGACCACCGGCCTCACGTTCGAGCGCGTCGGCGTCGCGCGCTATGCGCGCGCCGGGCGGGTGATCGCGCTGCTGGTCGAGCACGTGAAGGCCGCCGGCCTGGCGGGCGACCCCGACGTGCGGCGGAAGCTCGCCGAGCTGCGGGTTTGCCACGAGGCGGCGCGGCTCCTCAACTACCGCGTCATCTCGCTCCAGGTGCGGGGGCAGGTGCCGAGCGTCGAGGCCGCGATCGCGCGCGTGCACAACACCCAGCTCGAGCAGCGGGTGGGCCACGTCGGCCTCGAGATCCTCGGCCTCGGCGGACAGCTCACGGCCGACGCGCCCGGAGCGCCGCTCCGCGGCCTCCTCCACCGCCAGTGGGCGCGGAACGTGCCGAGCACGATCGCCGCCGGCACGCTCGAGGTCCAGAAGAACATCATCGCGCGCCGCGGCCTCGGCCTCCCGCGCGCCAGCTGAGCGACGATGGACCTGACGCTCACCGCCGAGCAGACGATGCTGGTCGACGCCGCGAGGCGCTTCCTCGCTCGCGCCTGGTCGCTCGCCGATACGCGCGCCGCCGAGCGCGATCCGCGCGGCTTTCGGCCCGACGCGTGGCGCGAGATGGCCGGGCTCGGCTGGCACGGGATGGAGCTGCCCGCGGCCTACGGCGGGGGCGGCCTCGGGTTCGTCGAGACGATGCTCGTGCTCGAGGAGATGGGCCGGGTCCTCCTACCCTCCCCCATGCTCTCGACCGTCGTCATGTGCGCGCCGCTCATTCTCGCCCTGGGCAGCGAGGCGCAGCGGCGCTGGCTCGCCCGCATCGCCGCCGGCGAGATGGTGGCGACGCTGGCGGTCGCCGAGCCCGGGTGGCGCGACCCGTGGGGGACGCCGGCGCTCCCCGCCGACGGTGGAGGTCGGCTCACGGGCCGCAAGCTCTTCGTGCCCTTCGCACCCGACGCCGACCTGCTCCTCGTCGCCGCCGCGGGCCCGTCGCTGGTCGCGCTCGCGCGGGGCGCAGCGGGCGTCACGGTCACGCGGCTCGCGACGCTCGGCGGCGATCCGGTCTACGAGGTCGTCCTCGACCGCGCGCCTGGCGAGCCGCTCGGCGCCGCCGGCGCGGCCGGGCCGGCGCTCGCGCGCGCGCTCGACCGCGGCGCCGTCGCCACCCTCGCCTACATGGCCGGCGCGGCCGAGCGGGCCCTCGCCATGACGGTGGACCACGCCGGGACCCGCCACCAGTTCGGCCAGCCGATCGGCAGCTTCCAGGCCGTCGCGCACCGCTGTGTCGACATGCGGACCGACCTCGACGCGCTCCGCCATCTCGTCTACCAGGCGGCCTGGAGCCTGGAGGCGGGGCGCGAGGGGCCGCTCGCGGTGAGCGCGGCCGTCGCGTACGGGAGCGAGGCGCTCCGGCGCCTCTTCATGCACGCGCACCAGGTGCACGGCGCGATCGGCTTCTCGACCGAGCACGACCTCCACCTCTTCACGCGGCGGGCGAAGGCCGCCGAGCTCCAGTGGGGATCGCCGGCCCGGCACCACGAGCGCGTGGCGCAGGCGATGGGCCTCTGATGTCCTTCACCGCGACGCTCCGTGGGCACGCGGCCGCGCATGCGGAGAAGACCGCGCTGGTCGACGACCGCGTGCGGCTCACGTACGCCGAGCTCGGCCGGCTCGCCGAGCGGGTCGCCGCGGGACTCGCCGCACGCGGCGTCCGCCCGGGCGAGGTCGTTTCGTCCGTGCTCCCGAACCGGGCCGAGGCGGCGGTGCTCTTCCACGCGGCGCACCGTCTCGGCGCAGTCCTGAACCCCATCGTCCCGATCTATGGCGCGCGCGAGATCCGCTTCATCCTGCGCCAGGCCGAGAGCGCCGCCGTCGTGGTCCCGGGCCGCTTCCGCGGCGTCGACTTCCCCGCGCTCGTCGCGCGCGTGCGGCCGGACGTGCCCTCGCTGCGGGACGTCCTCGTCGTCGACGAGCTCGAGGCGCTGCCGCAGGCGGACGGGCCGGGCGGCGAGGGGCCCGACCCGAACCGGGTGGCGGTCATCCTTTACACCTCGGGCACCACGGCGGAGCCGAAGGGCGTCCTCCACAGCGCGACCACGCTCACCGCCGAGTGCCACGCCACGATCGGCCACCACCGGCTCGGCGCCGACGACGTCCTCGTCATGCCGTCGCCCGTCAGCCACATCTCGGGCCTCCTCTACGGCATCCTCCTCCCCGCCGTCCTCGGGGCGACGAGCGTCCTCATGGAGGTATGGGACCCCGAGCGCTTCTGCGCGCTCGTCGAGCGCGAACGGGGCACCTTCTCGGCCGGCGCCACGCCGTTCCTCCAAGGCGTCGTCGACCTGCCGCACCTGGACCGCTTCGACCTCCGCTCGCTGCGGCTCTTTCCGTGCGGCGGGGCCGACGTGCCGCCCGCCCTGATCCGGGGCGCGATCCGCCGCCTCGGGGTGCGCTCGGGCCGGGGCTACGGCTCGACCGAGTTTCCGAGCATCACCAGCTCGGCAGGCCCCGACGTCCCGGAGGCGAAGCGCGCCGAGACGGACGGCGCCGTGATCCCGCCGGGCGAGATCGAGCTGCGTGACGCCGGCGGGCGCGCCGTGGCCACCGGCCGCGAGGGCGAGATCTGGGCGCGCGGCCCCGAGCTGTTCCTCGGCTACCGCGACGCGCGGCTCGACGCGGAGGCGTTCGACGAGCGGCGCTTCTTCCGCACCGGCGACCTGGGCGTCCTCGACGCCGACGGCTACCTCACCGTCACCGGCCGGGTAAAGGACATCATCGTCCGCGGCGGCGAGAAGTTCAGCGCCAAGGAGGTCGAGGACCTCCTCTTCGAGCACCCGAAGGTGCGGAGCGTGGCCCTCGTGCCGATGCCGGACGCCCGCCTCGGGGAGCGCGCGTGCGCCTTCGTGGTCCCGGCCGACGAACGGGATCCGCCGACACTTCCCGAGCTGGTGCGCTTCCTCGAGGGACTGGAGCTGTCGCGGCGGAAGCTCCCCGAGCGGCTCGAGCTGGTCGACGCGCTGCCGGCGACGGCGAGCGGCAAGGTCCAGAAGCACGTGCTGCGCGAGCGGATCGCGGCGCGCCTGCGGAGGGAGGGGCGGTCCTGAGCTACTTCTCCTCCTCCAGGGTCGCCACGTCGGCGAGATCCTTCGGACGGCCAGCCGTACGCTTCTTCGCCAGCAGGTCGGCACGGCCGATGCAGGCCACGGAGAGGCCTTCGATCCGGAGGGGCATCCACCGTTCCCAAGCCGCGTCGAACGCGACCCCCGAGATCGACGTCACAGGTCGAGATCGCCGGTCGCGCGGGGGAGCCCGTGTGCGGCCAGCGCGTGGGCGCCGACGATGAGGAACTCAGCGCCGGCTGCGCACAGTGCGGACAACATCTCGACGAAGTCGCGGTTCAACCCAGTGCCCCTCCATGAAGGTCCAGGCCTGCGCCGTGAGCTGCCACACCATGGCGACACGCTCACTCGGGCTCAACCGGCCGACTCCGCTGTCCGCGCCTTCGTCCTGGAGCCTGAGCTTGCGCACGGGGTAGGTCGAGCGGTCCGGCGACGTCACGACGGCAGTCTAGCAGCCGGCTCGCCGAGTTGAAACGCAATGGAGGACTCGCTCGCTGCCGCGCCGGTGGCCAGGACTCACCCCGTGAAGGTCGGCGTCGCGCTCTTCCGCCTCCGCCCCGAGCGCGCGGCGGCCGTCGCCCGCCACGCCGAGGGGCTCGGCTTCGAGTCGGTGTGGGTCCCGGAGCACCTGGTCCTCCCGACCCGCATCACGAGCCGCTACCCCTACGCGCCCGACGGCATCCCGCCGTTCTCGCCCGACACCCCGCATCTCGACCCGCTCGTCCTGCTCACGCACGTGGCAGCCGCGACCGTGCGCATCCGGCTCGGGACGAGCGTCTACCTCCTCCCGCTGCGCCACCCCTTGGTCACCGCGCGCCTCGCCCTGAGCCTCGACGTGCTCTCGGGCGGGCGGCTCACGCTCGGGGTCGGCGTGGGGTGGCTCGCCGAGGAGTTTCAGGCCGTCGGCATCGACTTCCAGACCCGTGCTGCACGAACGCGCGAGTGCGTCCGGGCGCTGCGCACGCTCTGGACCGAGACCGAGCCGGAGTTCCATGGGCGCTTCTTTTCCTTCGGCCCGGTCAGATTCGAGCCGAAGCCGGTGCAGAAGCCGCACCCACCGATCGTCTTCGGCGGCGAGACGGCGGCCGCGCTCCGCCGTGCCGCCGCGCTCGGCGACGGCTGGTACGGCGTCGGCCACACGCCCGAGTCGGCGGCGGTGCAGGCCACGAAGCTGCGCGCGCTCCTCGCGGCCGCCGGGCGGGGAGCCGCGCCCTTCGAGCTGACCGTGAGCCACGCGGGCGGCCTGCTCGAGCCGGACGCCGTGCGGCGCTACGCGGGCGCCGGCATCGCACGCGTCGTCGTGCTGCCGTGGCAGCGCGGGCGCGAAGCCGAGGAGGCGCTCGCGCGGCAGGCGGCGGCGCTCGGGCTACGGCCAGAGCGGTCAGCCGGGTAACGGATTGGCGGCTCAGCGGAGATAGCACCCATGACGACGAAGGTGCCGGAGCAGCGCGCTCCGTCTCACTTCACGACGACGGTGTCACGCTCAGCGTCCGCCGGGACGCCCCGCAACCCGTCGGCGCGGCGGTCCTCGAGGATCAGGGCGATGGCCTTCGCCAGACTCCGTTTGGCCTCAGCCTTGGTTCGCCCCTGGCCGTTGGCACCCGGAACCTCTGGGCAGTATGCGACGTACCAATCGCCGTCTCGCTCGATGACCGCGGTGAACTCGTTGCGCAAGATCGCTCCTACGACGGTGGAGGATACCCCGCGGGCGCGGGTGCTGTCCTAGCGCGCCGCATCGCGAGCGCCCGGGCGGCGGCGGGCGCGGTCCGCTTCAGCCTGTCGCGCCGCCGAAGTGCCCCCGGTAGTCGGCGCGCGCCGCTTCGATGATCGCGCGCGCCACGGGCGCGTCGTAGATGGGGTCGACGGTGATCGTCGCTCGCGCCTCGCCCGGGATCGCCTTGTAGGTGAGGAAGTAGTGCCTCAGCCGGTCGATCACCGCGCGCGGCAGGTGGGCGATGGCGGTCAGCTCGCCGAAGGTAGGGTCGCCGAGCAGGACGGCGATGATCTTGTCGTCCGCCTCGCCGGCCTCCACCATGCGAAGGCCGCCGATCGGGCGCGCCTGGAGCAGGATCTCGCCACGCGAGACGTGGCGATCGGTGAGCACGCAGATGTCGAGCGGATCGCCGTCGCCGCGAGTGACCGGCGGACCGCCCGGAACCACGTGCGCGGCAACCGCCTCGCCGCAGAAGGTCCTCGGCACGAAGCCGTAGAGCGTGGGGCAGACGGTCGAGAAGCGCTGCGGCCGGTCGATCTTCAGATAGCCCGAGTGCTTGTCGATCTCGTACTTGACGCCGTCGGTGGGCACGATCTCGATGTAGGCGGTCACGATCTCCGGGCAGCGCGGGCCGGGCTCGATGCCGTGCCAGGGATGGGGTCGGAAAGCGAGCGGCTTCATGGCGCCACCTCGAGCCTGAACGCCCGCACCGCGTTGGCGCGCAGGAACTTCCGGCGCACCGCGGTACCCAACGCGCAGTGCTCGTCGAGCTCACCCAGCGGCCGCGCGATCGGCAGTAGCGGCCAGTCCGACGCGAACAGGCACTTGTCCTGACCGAAGGTCCGCATGAAGTGGACGAAGGTCGGGGGGAAGTGCTTGGGCACGTGCGCCGAGGTGTCGATCCAGACGTTCCGGTGCTTCCAGGCGACCGCGATCGCCTCCTCGGTCCACGGCCAGCCGATGTGGCCGCCCACGATGCGCAGCTCGGGGAAGTCGAGCGCGACCTCGTCCAGGTAGAGGGGGCGGCCGACCTCGGAGGGGAAGACGTCGGGGCCGGTGTGGCCGATCTGCGTCGTGAACGTGACGTCCAGCTCCACGCACTTGGCGTAGATCGGGTAGTACATCCGGTCGGTGGGCGGCCTTCTCCACACGAAGGGCTCGAGCTTCACCGCCTTGAAGCCGTACTCGCGCACACAGGTCTCGATCGTGCGCAGGCACCCCATGATGTCGCGCGGGTCCGGGCTCACCATGCCGAAGAAGCGGCCCGGCCAGCGAGCGCAGGTCTCGGCCACCCACGCGGCGTCGGTGCCGCAGAGCCCGGCGAGCTGGACGCCGGCGGCATCCATCTCCGCGACCAGCGCCTCGGGCTTCGTGCCCTCGCGCAGGGCGGGGAGCTGGCCGTAGCGGCCGAAGATGCTCGCCCCCTCCGCGCCGCCGGCCGGCCGCAGGAGGTTCACCCACGCGTCCACGATCCACGGCGGGTCCGGCATGCCTTGCGCATACCACGGTCGCCCGTGCTATCGGAACGCCGATGGCGAGCCGTCCGGGAGCACACCTCGCGAGCCCGCCCGGCGCGGCGCGCCGGCGCCGTGGGCTCGACCCCATCACCGCCGAGATCATCCGCGGCGCCATGGAGACGATCGCCTACGAGATGGCGACCCACGTGAGTCTCACCGCGACGACGCCGATCCTGAACCAGTCGAACGAGCGCAACGCGACCGTCCTGGATGGCTCGGGCGCGCTCGCGGCGCTCAGCGTCGGCATCCCGCAGTTCATGCTCTCCTCCACCCTCCCCGTCCGCTTCGCGCTCGAGTTCTTCGGGCGAGACGGCCTCTACGACGGCGACGTGCTGGTCGCCAACGACCCCTACCACGGGGGCGGCCACCTCCCCGACTACAACGTCTTTGCGCCCGTCTTCCACCGCGGCGAGCTGGTGCTGATCGCCTCCATCCAGTGCCACCACGCGGACACCGGCGGCGGCATGCCGGGCGGCTACAACGCCGACGCGCCCGACATCTGGGCGGAGGGTGTGCGCTTCCCGGCGCTCAAGCTCTACGAGCGCGGGGTCGAGCGGCGGGACCTCACCTACTTCATGCGGGTGAACAACCGCACGCCCACCTTCCTCGGCGACCTCCGCGCGCAGGTGGGCGCGGCGCAGCTCGGCGTCAGGCGCTTGAAGAAGGTGCTCGCGCGCCATGGGACGGCCACCGTCCGGCGTGCGGTCGAGGAGATGATCGAGCTCGCGGCCCGCCGCTTCCGCGAGGAGGTCCGCCGCTGGCCCGACGGGGTCTACGCGTCGGACGTCTACGTCGACCACGATCCGAAGGGGAACCCGGACATCCACCTTCGCTGCACGGTAACGGTCGCCGGCGACCGCTTGAAGATCGACTTCACCGGCTCCGACGCGCGCCCCGAGATCCAGGCCTACTCGTCCTTCGGCAACACGCGCGGCTACGTCGTGGCGCAGCTCGCCTCGATGATGGACCCCACGATTCCCAAGAACGAGGGCTTCTTCCGCTCGATCGAGCTGGTGGTGCCTGAGGGCTGCTGTCTCAACCCGCCGCCTGGGCGCTCGGTGGCCGCGGGGACACATCACCCGGGCACGGAGGTCGGCGAGGCGATCGCCAAGGCGCTCGAGCCGGTCATCCCCGACCGCTGCTGCCCGCAGATCTACAAGATCGGCATGCCGACCGTGATCTTCGGCACCGATCCGCGCACCGGCCGCCTCTTCATCGACAACTCCGCCGACACGATCGCCGCCCACTGCAACGCCGTCCGGGGCCGGGATGGCTGGGGCTCGATGAACGTGAGCTTCGGGAACCTGATCCGCGCCACGGCCGAGATCAACGAGAGCATCTTCCCGCAGCGCCAGCTCGCGCGCGACTACGAGACGGACAGCGGCGGGGCGGGCGAGTTCCGCGGGGGGCTCGGGACGCTCTACCGGAAGCAGCTGACCGCGCCGGCCACCGTCTACACCTACGTCGTCGGCCGCAAATACCCGATGCCGGGCATCGCAGGCGGCAAGCCGGGCGCGCCGAACCGGCTCGAGCTGAAAGTCGGCGGCGCGCGGGAGGAGGCGGGGAACACGACCCGCCTCGTGCGGCACGAGGCGGGCGAGGCGATCGCCTACCACTACGGCGGCGGCGGGGGCTGGGGCGACCCGCTCGACCGCGATCCGGCGCGGGTGCTCGACGACGTCCTCGACGAGTACGTCTCGCCGCGCAGCGCGCGCGAGGACTACGGCGTCGTGCTGACCGGCTCGCTCGAGGGCGTCGACCTCGCGGTCGACGTGCAGGCGACGGCGCGACGGCGCGCCGGGATGCGGCGCCGCCGGAAGGAGGCTCCACGATGGCAGGAGACGCGAACGGCACGGTGATCGACGCGGACGGCCACGTCCTCGAGCCGCGCGGCATGTGGCAGCGCTACCTCGACCCGAAGCTCGCCGAGCTGATCCTCGTCCCCGACGAGGTCATCGGCGGGCGCGTCCTCCCCGCCGAGCACAGCCCGCAGGCGACGCGGCCGCACCCGATCTCGGGGACGGTTGGCCGGCTCATGGGCCTCGCGGGCTCGGTCGGCCGGCGCGCCGACGACGTGCTCACCGGGAAGATCGGCTACGACGACGCACCGGCCGGCGCCTTCGACGGCGCCGCGCGCCTGAAGGACATGGACACGGAGGGAATCGACGTCGCCGTCCTCTACCCGACGATCGGTCTCTCGATCGGCAACGCGCCGCCCGGGATCGCCGGCGGCCTCTGCCGCGCCTACAACGACTGGCTGCGGGACTACTGCGCCGCGTCCCCGGAGCGCCTGGTCGGCATCGGCGCCGTCCCCATGATCGACGTCGAGGCCGCCGTCGCCGAGG